>JADGOU010000208.1 GCA_017882835.1 Frankiaceae bacterium
CTGGTGGTCGAAGTGCATGCTCACGATCGACCCGTTCTGTACGCCGGCCATGGTCAGCCGGGTCACCGTAGCCGCTCCCGGGTCGGTGAAGTCGCGGGAGTCCACGTCGTACCCGACGATCGTGGCGTAACCGGCGGCGGTTGCTTGGGCAGTCACCAGCGGGGTGGGGTCGTTCATGGCCGAGGGGCGGAACCACCGGCCCGGTGACCCGGCGAGGCGGGCGAGCACGTCGCGACAACGAGTGATCTCGGTCAGTACGGCGGGTGCCGGCAGGCTGCCCAGCGTCGGGTGGGTGTAGGTGTGGTTGGCCAGCTCATGGCCGCCGCGCAGGATGCGGGCCGCTTGGCCGGGGTTGGCCTCCAGCCAGCTACCGACGGCGAACACCGTGATGGGTACGCCGGCGGCTTCCACCAGCGCCAACAGCTGCTCGGCCAGCGCCGGACTGCCGGAGGCGTGAAAAGTCAGCGCGACCTCGGGACGCGTCCGCGGGCCGAAGGCCACGAAACCACCGGGGCCGGGCGCCGAGGCGGTGGGGGCACCTGACGGCGCGACCGTTGACGGCCCGGTCGAGGCAGCGGAGGAAGGGCTGGTCGCCGTACCCGTGGGCGCAGCGGTCGAGTTGCGGCGAACCGTGGTCGTGCAGCCGGCGACCGCGACCAGCGCGGCCCCCAGCAGCCCCCGGCGGGAGAACTGCACCACGTCTGCTGCCTCCTCGTTCCCCGGAAACGCCGGTGTGCGCTGCTCAGCGTTCGGCTGCGGCTACCGGCCGCCGAGCTCACCTCACGGTAGTGCGCGCCGCGGGCAGACCCGCGGGCAGCACGTGTGGTCCCCTTTGCGGCGACAGCCCGGCAGCGACGATCGCCGGCCGGTGCGGAGAGGCAGTGCACATGCGGTTCGTAGACGAGGCGACGCTGGCGGCGACCCTGTCCGCCTTGCCGGTGGAGCGGCCGCGGTTCGTTGCCAGCGGGAACGCCGGGCCGCCGTTCGAGCTGCTGCGGATCGCGGCCGACGCCGTGGCCACGTTCCGGTTGTTCATGCTGAACGCGCCCACCGGCATCCCGGTTCGTCCAGGCATCGCCCTGGAGACACCGTTTGTCGGCGCCGGCATGCGCGACCAGCCCGAGCTGCACTACATCCCGGCCCGGCTTTCGCTGGTGCCCAACCTGTTTGCCGGCAGCCGACCGCCGGACGTCGTGCTGGTGCACACCTCCATGCCGTACGACGGCTCGGTGTCGATGGGCTGTGAGGTCAACATCCTGCCGGCCGCGATCGAGGCGGTGCGCTCCCGCGGCGGGCTGGTGGTCGCCCAGGTCAACCCGAACATGCCCTACACGTACGGCGACGGGGTGCTCGGCCTGAACGAAGTCGACCTGGCGCTCGAGGTCGACCGGCCGCTGCCCAACCCGGCGTACGGCGCTAGCAACGCCACGACGGAAGAGATCGGCGCTCGCGTGAGCACTCTGATTCCGGACTCGGCGACCCTCCAGCTGGGCATCGGCGCCATCCCGGACGCGGTCGTGGCCGCCCTGCACGACCGGCGAGGGCTGCGGATCTGGTCGGAGATGTTCAGCGACGGCGTGCTCGAGCTCGACCGCACCGGCCAGCTCGACCGCGGCCATCAGCTGGTCGCGTCGTTCTGCTTCGGATCTCGCGCCGTGTACGAGTTCGTGCACCGCAACCCGCAGGTGCGCCTGCTGCGCACCGAGCGGACCAACGACCCGGCCGTCATCTCCCGCAACCCGCGGATGGTGTCCATCAACTCGGCGCTGCAGGTGGACCTGTTCTGCCAGGCGAACGCCTCCCGACGGCCCTCGCTGGGACGGGCCAGTCGGATCTACTCCGGCTTCGGCGGCCAGACCGACTTCGTCGTCGGGGCGATGCACTCGTTGGGCGGACAAGCGATCATCGCCCTGCCGTCCTGGCACCAGCGCGCCGACGTCTCCACCATCGTGCCGTTGGTCGACGGGCCGGTGACGTCGTTCCAGCAGACCCACATCGTCTCCGAGCAGGGCGGCGCGGCCGTGTGGGGCGCCAGTCAGGCGCAGCAGGCCCGGTCACTGATCGACCAGGTCGCCCACCCGCGCGTTCGGGAGGAGCTGACCGAGGAGGCCCGCGCGCTCGGCCTGGTCTCGCGCTGAGTCGCCCGGCCTGGTGCGAGCCTGGTGCGAGCCTGGTGCGATCAGCCCAGGTACGGCGTAGCCGTCGACGTCGCCCAGGACCAGTCGATCCGACCACCCGAGAACGTGCTGCGCCGACCGCCCGGAATGTCGAACTCGTCGGTAGTGGGCAACCGCCACGCCGAGTCGGGGCCGCCGAGGACGAGGTAGTCGGCCAAGATGCCGCCGTACACCCGGTGCGCGCCGGTTGCACCGGACCAGTACACCCGGGCGCCTTGGAAGTACGACGCCCGGCCGCCGGTCACGTCGATCTCATCGGTGACCGGTAGTCCCAGCCTGGAGTCTGGTCCGCCGCCGGCCAGGTAGTGGCCCAGGATGGCGCCGTGCACTTCCTGCGCTCCGGTGGCCGCGGACCAGTACATCCGAGCCCCTTGGAAGTACGACGCCCGGCCGCCCGGTACGTCTATCTCATCGGTTACCGGTAGCCCGAGGAAGGAATCGGGTCCGCCCGCGGCCAGGTAATGGCGCAAGATGTCGCCGTGCACCTCTTGGGCGCCGGTCGGGCCAGACCAGTACACCCGGGCGCTTTGGAAGTACGACGCCCGGCCGCCCGGTACGTCTATCTCATCGGTGACCGGTAGCCCGAGGAACGAGCCCGGCCCGCCGGCGGCCAGGTAGCGGGCGAGGATCGCGCCGTAGACGAGCTGGGCTCCGGTGGCCACGGACCAGTAGATGTTGCCGCCGACGTAGTGCTGCACCCGCCCCGCGGGTACCGCCTGCTCCGGCCCGACGAGGGCGCCCAGACGCGATGCGCCGCCGCCTACGGCCTGGTACCGCGCGGTGATCGCCGAGGTGGTGATGCCGTCCGCGGCCGCCCACCAGGAGGTGTGCTGCAGCGCGCCGTCCCACCCGAAGGAGAAGTGGATGTGGCTGGTGTGCGGGTCGGAGCCGGTATAGGGCTTCCAGCCCCCACTCGGGTCCCAGGCGCCCCAGATCTGCCGGTCGTAGATCAGATACATGATTCCGAACCGGCGGAGCACTGCGTTGCGGTTGCCGTAGGCGTCGGTGGCGAGCAGCCAGTTGAGCACGTCGTGCGCTTCGGCCGGGTGGGCGGTGGTGTCGGCGCCCCAGTCCCAGGCGCGGCCGTCGTAGTGCTCGCTGGTGTCGGCGCCGCACGCCCGCAGGGTGCCGAGGTCGGGCACGCGGGGGTAGGAGGCCATGATCAGCTGCCGAAAGGCGGCGACCCCGGGCTTGACCGTCTCGTCGCAGGCCGTCTCGGGTTGGTACGCCGAGTAGGCGTCGATCGCCGCGCCGAAAGTCGGTGTGGGCGGCGCGGCACCCGCCGGCCGGTCCAGCCCGTGGACGAGCGAGCCGGTGAGGACAGCCAGGACGGCCAGCACGACGACTACCGCCGATTTGACGACTACCGCCGATTTGAGCCGCGGGCGGGTGGTGCCGGACACGGCGGACTCCCGGGGTGGACGCTGGTGGGTCGCTCCAGGGGGTCGGCGTCGCCGGTGGCCTCGCTTGACAGTTCGACCGGGCTTTCACCCGTCCAGCCGGCAAGATGGCGGCATGCCGGAGCTGCCGGAGGTCGAGGCCCTTGCCGAGTTCCTGACCGAGCACGCGGTCGGGTGCGTCGTCGCTCGCGTCGACGTAGTGGCGGTCAACGTCTTGAAGACCTTCGACCCGCCGCCGACGGCGTTGGCCGGGCTGACCGTCGATTCGGTCACCCGACGAGGCAAGTTCCTTGACGTCGACGTGTCGGGGCTGCACCTGGTCGTCCACCTGGCTCGGGCCGGCTGGCTGCGGTGGAAGCCGGCGCAGCCGGAAGTGCCGGCCCGACCAGGAAAGGGGCCGCTGGCGCTGCGAGTGGTGCTGGACGGCAGCGGCCTGGGTCGCCCGCCCGCGGCCGGCTTCGACTTGACCGAAGCCGGCACCCGCAAGGGGTTGGCTGTCTACGTCGTGCCCGACCCGGCCGTGGTGCCCGGCGTGGCCCGGCTCGGAGTCGACCCGCTAGCCGCCGGCTTCACCGTCGATGCGCTCGCTCGGCTGCTCGCCGGTGTCCGGTCGCAGGTCAAGGGCGTGTTGACCGACCAGTCGGTTATCGCCGGCGTGGGCAACGCCTACTCCGACGAGGCGCTGTGGGTGGCGCGGCTCTCGCCGTACAAGCCGGCGGGGAACCTAACGCCGGTCGAGGTCTCCGAGCTGCGCGCCGCCATCGTCGGCACGCTCACCGACGCGGTGGCGCGCGCTCGGGGCATGGCAGCTGCCGAGCTGAAGGGGGAGAAGCGAGCGGGGCTGGCCGTTCATGCCCGCACCGGGTTGCCTTGCCCGCGCTGCGGCGACACCGTGCGCGAGGTGTCGTTCGCCGACAAGTCGATGCAGTACTGCCCGACCTGCCAGACCAGCGGCAAGCCGCTCGCCGACCGGCGGCTGTCCCGGCTGCTGAAGTAACAGCGCCATCGGCGGGCGTGCCCGGTGGTTTGCAAGCAATGTGCTAGCATATTGCGACATGAGGACCCTCTACCTGCGAAACGTGCCGGACGAGGTGGTGGAACGCCTCGAGCGCCTCGCCGCCCGGGACGCGACCTCGGTCGGGGCGGTGGCGGTGCGGGAACTGGCGGACGTATCGCGTCGAGCGGACAACCCCGCCTTGCTCGGCGCCCTCCCCGATCTTGACGTGCCCGTCCGGACGGTCCTGGACGACCTGGCCACCGGTCGAACCGAGCGGTGATCGTGGTCGACGCCTCGGCCGCTTTGTCAGCGCTGCTCAACGCCGGTCCTGCCCGCGCCGCCTTGGCCGCCGAGCAGCTGCACGCGCCGCATCTCATCGATGCTGAAGTCGCCCACGGCCTGGGCCGCCGGGTCGCGGCGAAGTCGATGACTGGAGCCCAAGGCTGGACCGCCCTGGACGCCTGGCGCCGGCTCGGGATGACGCGCTACCCGACCGTCTCGCTCCTCGAGCGTGTTTGGCAGCGCCGCGAGAACCTGTCCGCGTACGACGCCGCGTACGTCGCGCTCGCCGAAGCGTTGGGCTGCCCGCTGCTCACCTCCGACGGGCGACTGAGTCGAGCGCCGGGTGCCCGCTGCACGATCACCGTGGTCCCGCGCTGACACCGCCCGCATCCGCCGTCTGCTGATCTCGACATACCTGGCAGCCGCGACGGCGGAAGATCGTCGAGTTGGGCGCGGGAGTGACGCGCTCGGAAACCGGGCACCGAGGCAGGCATGCCCGACCTCGCTCCGCCGCCCGGCGTACAACCGGCCCGCCCCGGCACACCTGGCGTCACCGGCTCGGCGCTGGCTCGGCTGTCGGCGCTGGCGGTGTTGTGGGGTTCCAGC
>JADGOU010000209.1 GCA_017882835.1 Frankiaceae bacterium
CAGGTCCCGTTGAGCGCACCAGCCGGCGAACCGGGCCCAGTCGCTGCCATACGCGGTGCGGGTGTTCGCGGCCCTGGCCGCCCCGACCAGCCCCGCCGCCACCCCCAGCAACCCGGCCAGCTCGCCGGCGACCGCCGGGGCTCGCGGTGCCCCGACCGGCTCTACCTGACCATCCACGGCCGGCCCGGCCACCCCCGCCCCGTCGGTACCGGACCCCACCTCGGCGTCCGGCGTCCCCACCCCGCCGGCGGACGGCTCCACCAGCCCGGCGCCGCCGCTTCCTGGCTCCGGAGCCGCCGCTTCCTGGCTCCGGAGCCGCCGCCACGGCGTCCGCCGGCGCCCCGAGACCCGCCCCCCCGGGTGGCGGGGCTCCCGGGGCGGCCGCCCCGGGCGTCGGGGTGTCCCCGGGGGTCGGTGTCATAACTGGATTTATAGCGGGTCAGATAATCCCGGCCTGGAGTGACCCGCCGGTGCGGTCGTGGGGCCCCGGATCGATCTTGCCTCCGCTGCCCCCGAGAGAGCCGCACGCCGTCCCGGCCCCGGCGTCGGGCGGGGCCCTGACGCGGCTGACCTGCGCGGTCGCCGGCCGGCCGACAGATAGGTCGGACCCTGCACCGCTGCCTCCGCCGCCGACATTCCGGCGGCGCGAAGCTGCTGGCCCCGCCGTGCCGGAGGCACCTGACTCTGGCGAGCGTGCGGCCGGCCACGGCGGAGGCGGCACGGGACCACTCGATCGGCGAGCTGCGGCTGAACCGATTGGCGGGAAGCGGTCGCCGGTCGGACGGTGCGGCGGCGGCGCGGGCGGCCGGCCGGTCGCCGAAGCTACCAGCCGCCGTTTCGCCCGTCCCGCAAAGCGGTCGACCAGACCAGAGTTTCTCGAAGGGCCGGCGGTGGCCACGACCGCTGGCGTGGTGAGCCCGCGAAGCGGTAGAAACCTGGGACGAGACCCGCGGTGACGGCAACGCGCTGGAGGCGCCGAAACGGGCGAGTGGCCCCGCCTCGGTGCCGGTAAGGGGTGGCAAATGTCGGCAGGCGTCGGAAATGGCCCCGAGGCCTCCCAGGACGCCCCGCAGCCCACGCCCAGCTCGGCAGGCCAGGGCAAGCAGCGGTCAGTGGCCGGCGGCCGGAGCCCGCGGTCGCTCGTTGTGCTGGCTGGGGTGGCGGGCTTCGCCCTGGGCGGCCTGCTGACGGGGATCGTGGCCCAGTCCCGGTGCCAGCGCAGGTACCGGCGGCTGTGCCGCCGGTGGTTTGCCGGGGACCCGGATGGGTTGGCCGGGTGCCTGGAGCGGGCCGACGACGTCTGCGGCTGGTAGCCAGCGGGTTTGCCACCCCCGCGTACCAGGGGGACCTCCGGCTCACTGCCCCGCAGCTTCGACGAGCGGAGGGCGAGCATGCGGGCGGATGAGGCCGCGGTGCGCCGACCGGGTTGAAACCCAGCGACGGGTCGTACCAGTAGAACTCGACGATGCTGCGGCATGGCGGGCGTATCGCGGCTTCTACCGGCAGGGCTCGAAGTACCTCTTGTCGGCTGGGCCGACCGGTGCGATGCTTCCGCGATCAATCCAGCTGGCGAGGGGACCATGGCGCATCCGAACGAGGACTTGATCCGAGCGCAGTACGACGCCTCCTCGCGCGGCGACCTGGACGCGCTGCGACAGACGTGGAACCCGAACATCGTCTGGCACGTGGCCGGGCGCAGCCCGCTGGCCGGGGACTACGAGGGCGTGGACGCGGTGCTCGGGTTCTTCGGAAAGCTCATCGAGCTCTCAGGCGGCACCTTCCAAGTCCAGCTGCACGACGTGATGGCCAACGACATGCACGTGGCCTCCCTACACACCAACCGCGCGGAGCGAAACGGGCGGCGGCTTGACCTGCGAGTAGTCCTCATCTCCCACGTGCGCGATGGCAAGAGCGTGGAGGTGTGGAACTTTTTCGAGGACCAGTACGCCGCGGCCGAGTTCTGGTCGTAGGCCGCTCCTTGGCCTGCGGAGCCTTACGTCACGTGTGCTCAGGTGAACTGGTCGATATCCAGGCGGACGCGCACCACTACTTGACCACTAGCTAAGCGACCTGGCGCACCCGCTGGTCGATGCCGGGATAGACGTGGCGCTGATGCGGGGACCGCCCCGACAGCGCAGCGGTGACAGGCGTGGGCAACGCGCGCTGCCGCGCCGGCTGATCATGGCAGGCCCCCATTCGACCGGTGAGACTCCAGATACCGCGCCGTACCCCGGTGCCAGTTCACCACCGGCAAGGACGCCCTGGTTCGTCAGTCTGATTCCCGCCTCACCTGCTATCGGATGTCGGTGCAGGTGCCCGGGGCGCGACTCACCAGCCGCGGGGTGAACGCATGTGAGGACCTTCGGCCAGCGCGGTGCGTGGGCGGCTATATACGCTGTGAGTCACCGGGAAGAGCATGGCTTCGCAAGGTGCTCGGAGTGGCGAAGGCCGTCATGCCCGAAAGACTTGGGGTGAAGGACATCCCGTCATCAACCGTGCCATTTAGAGCCCATGAACCGCCCGGCTGGCCGGCTACCTTCGCGCGGATAACGGCCGCCGCCGCCATCGCGGTCGCGGCGGTCGTGCTGCTGGGATGGCTGATTGACGCCGACTCGTTGAAGCGTTTCTTGCCCGGCGCGGTCGACATGAAGACGAACGCTGCTGTCGGCGTCGTGATGGCTGGTGTCGCGGTGCTGCTCAAGGTCGGTGACCTCTCGCATCGGCGCCGCCTGCTCGGTGACGGTCTGGGGCTCGTGTGCGTCGTGCTGGGCCTGGTCACGCTGGCCGAGTACGTCACGGGGTGGCAGCCCGGGATCGACGAGCAGCTGTTCTCCGAGTCGCTGACGGCAGTGCGCACGTCCAGCCCGAACCGGATGGCCGCCTCGGTAGCCATGTCCCTGGTCCTCCTCGGCGCCGCGGTCGTGCTGACGGGCCGCGGCCGACGTCGCACAGCCGCCGCGCAGTGTCTGGCCGGCTTGGTCGGAATGCTCGCCGCGCTTGCGCTTGTGGGCTATGGCTACGGGTCATTGCTGCTCTACCAGTGGCGGCGCTCGACGGCGGCCGCGATACCGGCAGGTATCGCGCTCCTGCTGCTGGGCGCCGCCGTCGTCGTCGCGGCCCGAGGTCCGCCGATCTCGCTGCTGACGTCCCAGCGCCCCGGCGGGATGCTGGCCCGGCGACTGCTGCCGCTGATCGTCGTGATCCCGCTCGGGGCCGGCTGGCTGCTGCACGTAGCAGGTCAGCGGGGCTGGGCGGACCCGGCCTTACAGACCGCGCTCGGCTCGCTGACGACGGTCGCGCTGTTGACCTTGCTGACATTGGGGACCGCGCTGGGTCTCGAACGCGCGGACGCGGCCCGCGCCGCCGCCGAGGCGCCGCTGCGGCTGGCGCTGCAGACGACCCCGATCGGCGCGGCGATCCTCGACCTGGACGGGCGGTTCGTCGAGGTCAACGATGCGATGTGCCAGATCTTCGGTATCGATGCCGCGACGCTCGCGACCATGACCAGCTGGGATGTGTCCCACCCAGACGAGGTGGCCGCGGACCGGGAGCGGTTCGCACGGCTCGCCCGCGGTGAGACCGCGACGACCGTGACGGAAGAGCGGTACGTCCGCGCTGACGGCGACATATGCTGGCTGTTGGTCGCCCGGGCGCTTGTCCGTGACGACAGCGACGCCGCGGCCTACGTCATTTCCCAAGCGCAGGACATCACCGACGCCAAGCGAATCCAGGACCGGCTCGCCCACCAGGCGTCACATGATCAACTGACCGGGCTGCCCAACCGCGTTCTGCTGCTCGACCGGCTCCACCAGGCGGTGGCCCGGTCGGCGCGCACCGGTTACTCGGTCGCGCTGATGTTTTGCGACCTCGATCACTTCAAGGTCATCAACGATAGCCTGGGGCACGAGGCGGGCGATCGCGTCCTACTCACCGTCGCCGACCGGATGACCTCGGCGGTGCGGACCAGCGACACGGTCGCGCGGGTCGGCGGCGACGAGTTCGTCGTCCTCGCCGAAGACATCGACCTGGCGTACGCCGCCGCGCTCGCCAACCGCATCCGCCTCGGCGTTCGGCAACCGCTCGACGTCAACCATCGTCAGCTGCTGCCGACGGTCAGCGTCGGCGTCGCGTTGGGCGAAGGGACGCGGGGGATCGGCGCGGGGGATCTATTGCGGGACGCGGACTACGCGCTGTACCGGGCCAAAGAGCGCGGTCGCGACAGCGTCGAGATGTTCGAGGAGGCGCTGCGTCTGCGGGCGGTCGAATGCTTCGAGGTAGAGTCCGAGCTCCGCGCGGCCGTGGCCGCCGACGCGCTCGCGCTGCACTACCAGCCGATCATCGATCTGGACGCCGGCCGCGTCACCGGGTACGAAGCGTTGCTGCGCTGGCCGCGCGGAGCCGACACGACGTGGACACCGGACAAGTTTCTCCACGTCGCCGAAGAGACCGGCCTCATCATCCCGATCGGTGACTGGGTGCTCGACCGGGCCGCGGCGTTCGCGGCCGCTCATCCCGACGCCTTCGTCAGCGTCAACCTGTCGGTGCGTCAGCTGTACCACCCCCAGCTGATCGAACACGTTCAAGGAGTACTTGCCCGGCACGACCTGCGCCCCGACCGGCTGCATCTCGAACTGGTCGAGAGTGCCCTCATCGGCCCCGGCGGCGCGGCGCTGGCGACTCTTCGCGGCTTGCACGACATCGGCGTCCGGTTCGCGGTCGACGACTTCGGGACCGGGTACTCGGCGCTGTCCTACCTTCACGACCTCCCCGTCGCCGAATTGAAGATCGACCGTAGTTTCACCGGGCGGATCGGGCTCGGCACGGGCGCGGAACGGATCATCGAAGCCCTCATCGTCCTCGGACGCACCCTCGGTCTCGACGTCGTCGCCGAAGGGGTGGAAACCCGGGACCAAGCCGAGTGGCTCGTCCGACGCCACTGCCCCAAGGCACAGGGCTTCTACTACGGTCGACCCGCCCCCGCCCCCGCCGACGCTCGCGACAGCGTCGCGTGACCCAGGGCTCCGGCAAAGTCCATTAGCGGGTCATGCATGATCGTCTGTAGGGGCCGGTCCGATCGTCGGGCATGGTGAAGGTCCTTCGGGGGATGAATCCAAGGACGTTCAGTTCTATGGGTTGTTCGGGTTGTTCGGACCCTTGGGTTACGGCCGGTCCGGCTGGTCATCGTTCGGGACCCGAACGTGGGCAATCGAGGTGGACAGCCAGCGCAGGCATCGCATGCCCAGCATGCGCCGGCCTTCGACACCCTCCCTGCCTCATGGAGCGGACCGGCATGGTTGCCTGTCCGGCTAGCCTGACGGGCAATGAGTTCCCGCGACGACGGTCTAGACGTGACGCCCGAACCGCCGCGGGTGGGCTCGGCGGAGGCCGTCGACGCAGGCCCGGTCGGCCCTGTCGGCATCGCCGTGGCCGAGCCGGCCAAGCCGCGGGCCGGC
>JADGOU010000210.1 GCA_017882835.1 Frankiaceae bacterium
TGCTGGACGAGCCCAACCACCCCCGGCTGCGCCGCTACACCCACCAGCACACGAAGGACTGGAGCGCCACCGTCGACCGGGCAGACGCTTTCGTCTTCGTCATCCCGGAGTACAACTACGGCTTCAACGCCGTCATCAAGAACGCCATCGACTACCTGCACGCCGAGTGGGCGCACAAGCCGGTCGGCTTCGTCAGCTACGGCGGTGTGGCCGCGGGCACCCGCGCCGTACAGATGCTCAAGCAGGTCGTGACGACGCTGAAGATGGTTCCGGTGTTCGAGTCGGTCAACATCCCGTTCGTCGCGCAGTTCCTCGACTCCGATCGGAAGCTGCAGCCCAACGACGTGATGGAAGGCGCAGCCACCGACATGCTGGCCGAGCTGGCGCGCTGGACCGAGGCGCTGCGCCCGCTGCGCCGGCCGGCCGTGGCGCCCGCCGCCTAGCGCTCAGCGGCCGCCCGTACCACCACCCCCGAGCAGGGAGTCGTCCACGTGCCCGCCGTCACCGTCGAAGACATCACCGCGCTACAGCGGGTCGCCGTACCGGACGCCGCCGGATCTCGCCAACGCTCGGTGCGCAGCGTCACGACTGCGCCCCGAGGGTTCGAGGGTGAAGGCTTCCCGGTACGCCGAGCCTTCGCCGGCGCCGACCTGGCCGACCTGGACCCGTTCATCCACCTGGACCAGATGGGCGAGGTCGACTACGGCCCGGGTGAGCCGAAGGGCACGCCGTGGCACCCGCACCGCGGGTTCGAGACCGTCACCTACATGATCGACGGGGTGCTGCAGCACAACGACTCCAACGGCGGCGGCGGGGTGATCAGCGACGGCGACACCCAGTGGATGACCGCCGGCCAGGGGATCTTGCACATCGAGACCCCACCCGAGGCGCTGGTCGCCAGCGGCGGGCTGTTCCACGGCTTGCAGCTGTGGGTCAACCTGCCGCGCGCGCAAAAGTGGATCGAGCCGCGCTACCAGGACATTCGTGGCGAAAGCGTGCAGCTGCTGGCGTCGGTGGACGGCGGTGCGCTGGTGCGAGTGATCGCCGGTGAGGTCGCCGGGTTCGCCGGTCCCGGCTCGACGTACACCCCGATCACCATGGTGCACGCCACCGTCAGCCCGGGCGCCAAGCTCGTGCTCCCGTGGCGGCCGGAGTTCAACGCCCTCGGCTACGTCCTGGCCGGGCACGGGACGGTTGGACCGGAGCGCCGGCCGGTGCGGATGGGGCAGCTCGCGGTCTTCGGACCGGGTGACGCCCTGACCGTGGCCGCCAGCGAGAAGCCGGAGAGCCGCTCGTCGCAGTTGGAGATGCTGCTGCTCGGGGGTCGACCGATCGGTGAGCCGGTCGCCTGGCGCGGCCCGTTCGTGATGAACACCGAGGCCGAGATCCGGCAGGCCTTCGCCGACTTCCAGGCCGGTCGGCTGGGACGCGTGCCGGCGGTGCACAACGCCCCCACCGAGCTGGTGGTGCGCGAAACCGACTCTCCGCTGGACTGAGGCTCGGCCTCGGCGAACGGGTCGGGACCGCAGATCCTCGACCAGCCGGGTAGTCACCGGCGTCGCCAGCCCGGGCCAGCAGCACACCCACCAGTCCGCCGACGCCACCGGGTCCAAGCCAGCCACCTGCAGCGGCCCGCCGGATCGGGAGGGCTCTCGGACGACACGGACTCCGCAGATATCGTGGCCACCCTTGCTCGGCAGCTAGCTAGGCGCCGGTCGACCGAAGGGGGGTGACCACAACTTCTCTTAAGATGCGGCAGGATGACGCCACCGACCCGCGGTCAGCTGACTGGCACGGGCTCGGCTCCTGCTGCACCGACGCCGACGCTCAGCCGGCGCCCACGGTCGGCGAGCACCGGGCGCAAGCGGGATGGGCGCCCACAAAACGCAGGACCGTCAGGCTAGGGTCGGGCAGCCGAAGGCGGGCTCGACGCCAGCGGAGCACCACCGTGGTTGGGGTTTAGGAGGAGCATGAGCGAGAAGCGCAAGGTCGACGTGACGGAGCTTGTCCTGCGCGACGGGCACCAGAGCCTGTGCGCCACCCGGATGGCCATGGAAGACATGGTCCCGGTGTGCGAGGACGTCGACGCGGCCGGCTACTGGAGCGTGGAGTGCTGGGGCGGCGCGACGTACGACGCCTGTATCCGGTTCCTCAACGAGGACCCCTGGCAGCGGCTGCGCCAGTTCCGGGAGCTGCTGCCCAACTCCCGGCTGCAGATGCTGCTGCGCGGGCAGAACCTGCTGGGCTACCGCCACTACGAGGACTCGGTCGTTGACCGGTTCGTCGGCAAGTCGGTCGCCAACGGCATGGACGTTTTCCGAGTCTTCGACGCGCTCAACGACGTCCGCAACGTGGAGCGGGCGATCAAGGCGGTCAAGACCGAAGGCGCGCACGCCCAGGGCACCATCTGCTACACGATGAGCCCGCTGCACACGGTCGAGGGCTACGTCCAGATGGCGCGCGACCTCATGGACCTGGGCAGCGACTCGCTCTGCCTCAAGGACATGGCCGCGCTGCTGCAGCCCCAGCCGGCGTACGACATCGTCAAGGCCATCAAGGAAGACCTCGGCCAGGACGTCCGCATCCACCTGCACTGTCACGCCACCACCGGCGTCACGCTCGTCTCGCTGATGAAGGCGATCGAGGCCGGCGCGGACGCGGTCGACACTTCGATCAGCTCGCTGAGCCTCGGCCCCGGGCACAACCCGACCGAGAGCCTGGTTGAGATGCTCGACGGAACGCCGTACACCACCGGCCTGGACGTGGACGAGCTACTTCCGATCAAGGACCACTTCGCCGAGGTCCGGCCGCGCTACGCGCAGTTCGCATCCAACATCGTCGGAGTCGAGACGGAGATCTTCAAGAGCCAGATCCCGGGCGGGATGATCTCCAACATGGAGAGTCAACTGCGGGCACAGGGAGCCGGCGACAAGCTCAAGGAGGTCCTCGAGGAGGTGCCCCGGGTCCGCAAGGACGCCGGCTACCCCCCGCTGGTGACGCCGTCCAGCCAGATCGTCGGCACCCAGGCGGTCTTCAACGTGCTGATGGGCCGCTACAAGGTGCTCACCGGCGAGTTTGCCGACCTCATGCTCGGCTACTACGGCAGGACGATCGGCGAGCGTTCCCCCGAGGTCGTGGAGACCGCCGAGAAGCAGATGAAGAAGTCGCCCATTACCGTCCGACCGGCGGATATGCAGGAGCCGGAGTGGGACCTGCTGAGCGCCACGGCCGAAGCCACCGAGGGCTTCAACGGCACCGAGGAGGACGTGCTGACGTCCGCCATGTTCCCGCAGGTGGCACCGAGCTTCTTCAAGTCCCGGCCCGAGGGTCCCAAGAACGTCAGCCGCGACCCGGCGGAGGTGGCCGCGGAGAGCGCGGCGGCTGCCGGTGCCGGTGGCCCAGGCAGCCCGGTTCGCACCCCCATCAAGTACTCCGTCACCGTGAACGGCACGTCGCACAGCGTGTCCGTCGCCCCCGCGTAGAGGACGTCGTGAAGAACCTGACGATGCAGGAAAAGATCGAGCTGCTCCGGCAGCGCCGGGAGCAGCTCGAGGCTGGAGGTGGGGAGAAGCGGGTCGAGCGGCAGCACGCCCAGGGCAAGCTGACCGCGCGCGAGCGCATCGCCGAGCTGATCGACCCCGGCAGCTTCCAAGAGACCGGCATGTTCGCCGAGCACCGGGCGGTCCTGTTCGGGATGGCCGGCACGAAGGTGCCCGCGGACGGCGTGGTCACCGGCGAAGGCACCGTCCTCGGCCGGCTGGTGCACGTCGCCAGCCAGGACTTTACCTCCTCCGGCGGCTCGGCCGGCGAGGTGCACTGCACGAAGATCGCCGAGTCGATGCAGGAGTCGTTGAAGACGGGGTCGCCGTTCATTTTTGTCAACGACTCCGGCGGTGCCCGGGTGCAGGAGGGCGTCGACGCCCTCTCCGGGTACGGCAAGGTCTTCTTCAACAACGTGCTGCTCAGCGGCGTGGTCCCGCAGATCACGATCGTGGCCGGCCCCACCGCGGGAGGCGCCGTCTACTCCCCGGCGCTGACCGATTTCGTCATCCAGACCCGGGCCGCCCGGATGTTCATCACCGGCCCCAACGTCATCCAGCAGGTGACCGGCGAAGTCGTATCCGCCGAGCAGCTCGGCGGGCCGGACACCCACATGGCGCACTCGGGCGTCACCCACTTCATCGCTGAGGACGACAAGCACGCGGTACTGATCGCCAAGAAGCTGCTGACGTTCCTCCCGTCCAACAACACCGAGGACCCGCCCGAGCTGGAAAACGACGGCAACGTCGAGCCGAACCCGCACCTCAACGACATCATCCCCGAGGACAGCAAGAAGCCGTACGACGTGCGCGAGGTCATCGCGAACATCGTCGACGGGGGCGACTTCCTCGAGGTGCAGGCCGGCTACGCCGCCAATGTCGTCGTCGGCTTCGCCCGCATGATCGGTCGCACGATCGGCATCATCGCCAACCAGCCAATGGTGCTTTCCGGGGTCCTGGACATCAACGCCTCGGACAAGACGGCCCGCTTGATCCGGTTCTGCAACGCGTTCAACATCCCGCTGCTGACCCTGGTCGACGTACCCGGGTTCATGCCCGGCGTCCAGCAGGAGTGGGACGGCATCATCCGGCACGGAGCCAAGGTCCTTTTTGCCTACTCCGCAGCGACGGTGCCGAAGGTGACGATCATCCTGCGCAAGGCCTTCGGGGGCGGGTACATCGCCATGTGCAGCCGCGACCTGGGGGCGGACCGAGTTTTCGCCTGGCCGTCCGCGGAGGTCGCCGTCATGGGCGCCGAAGGCGCCGCCGAGATCGTCTTCCGGCGCGACATCGAGGCCGCCGAGGACCAGGCGGCCAAGCGGGCGGAGCTGATCGACAACTACCGGGAGACTTTCGCCAACCCGTACGTCGCCGCCTCCCGCCGGCTCGTCGACGACATCATCGAACCGTCCGCCAGCCGCAAGGCGGTGGCTGAGGCGTTCGAGGCCCTGACCACCAAGCGCGAGCTGCGGCCCGCCAAGAAGCACGGTCTGATCCCGCTGTGAGCGCCAGAACGGACACCGACACCGGCCAGCTCAACCAGCTGCACCAGCTGGTGGCGGAGCTCACCCGCCGGGTGGACAAGCTCGAAGCCGAGCTGGCCGCCGCGCGGGCCGACACCGGGCCACCCCCCATCGACGTCGTACTGGCCATCTCGGCGGCCGTCGCGGCGTACCTCGGTAAGCGGGCCACTGTCCGCCAAATCCACTTCGCGCACTCCCGGGCCTGGGCGCAGCAGGGCCGGGCTGAGGTTCAAGCCTCGCACATGGTCGCGCACGCCCCGCACGTCGCACACGGTCACCAGTAGCCGGCTCGCCGGGCCGCACCCCCACCACGACTCGCCTGATCAGGGATGGCTATGAAGT
>JADGOU010000211.1 GCA_017882835.1 Frankiaceae bacterium
CTGCTGGCAAAGCTCGGTGTGGAGCGGCGTACCCAGGCCGCGCTGTACGTCGTGGAGTCTCACCACGACGCCCGGCAGCGACCCGGGTGCTAGCGCCGGCGTGATGACACCCTCTGTGTCAACCTCACCCGGCTTTGATCCTGCTGGGCGTGGGTGTGCAGGGTTGGCAGTTGCTGTTGAGCAGCTCCTCGACGGTAAGAGCAGCTCACCGCAGTCGCCGACCGCAGCCGCCACAGGGTCGGCGCGGGGTAGGGAGGCCGGCTCAGGCCTGTCGGCGACCCATCGCCTCTGGACCCAGCCGCAACCCGTCTTCGGCGGTCACGGCCGGCGACATCTCCAGCTGGAACATGTCACCCCAGGTCAACCCGATCTCCATCAGTGCGCCATGGTCGTCGGTCTCGAAGATCGACACGACCCTGGTGGTCAGTCGCCGCGCTCGCCCGTTCCGAAGTGCGCCAGCGGCAGCACCAAAAAGGCAAAAAGGAAGGTCCCGCCGGGAATGACTGATTTTGGCCCACCGATCCCAGCTCCCGGATGGAGGAGGACTCGATGGTCGCGATGGCGGGCAGGCCGGGGTTGGTCGGGAGGCTGACCCTCGGCAGCAACGCACAGCGAGTCCTGCTCACCGCGCACTGTCCGGCCCTCGGGTCGAGGTCTCGGCTGCAAGCCAGCCCGCTCGGTCGCCCCGGCGGGCTGGTCCCGCTGAGGGGTAAATCCCCAACCAGTGCGCGGTGGCCCAGTCCGCTGGACTGGTCCGAGCGAGAGGCGTCGACGGCTCGTCCGGCGCTACCGCCGCGCTGCGCTGGGCTGCGGGCGAGGCCCAGGCGCAGGGGCGGCCGTCGGTCCTACACGCCCACGAGATCCCGGCTCAGGCTTCCTCCTGACACCGGTGCCCGGGATGGGAGACGCCCTGCGCGCGGGCGGCGAAGCCTGCCCTGGACCGGACGCTGGCGGATGTGTTCGGCGACCAGCGTCTCACCGACGTCCGACGGGCGGTCATGCACCGGAACGCCCGGCCGGGGCTGATTGACATCGCCGAGAATGCCAGCCTGCTCGTGGGGGGCGCCCGCAGGGCCGGCGCCTTCGTGCTGGTATCGCGTAGCAACCGGTGTGTTCACCACGCCAGCTGCCCGGTACGGGTGATGCGTGACTGACCCAGTCAGATCAGACCCGAACGCCGCCGTGCCCCGGGGAGCTCGACGACGGTCAGCTCGCGGCGGCCCTACTGGCCGCGGACGCCGCCGCCGCCGCGCTGCTGCACCTGGACAGCGGCCGGAACGACCCCTTCGGCGCCGATCCGGGGGCTGGCGCCACCTTCCACCTGCAGGTGCACCAGGCCACCGGCATGGTGCAGAGCCAGCTCCACGTCGAAACCGACGAGGCGCTGCTGGTGCTGCGCTCCCGCGCCTTCGCCACCGACCGCCAGCTCGACGCCGTCGCCTCCGACGTCGTGGAGCGGCGGTTGCGCTTTACCCCGGAGGATGCATGAGTGAGCACACCAGCGCCGGCGGCGTGTCGGCCACCGCAACCCGCGAGCAGACGTTGGCGGAGACTTTCGTGACGCTCGCCGACACTCTGGTCGACGACTACGACGTCGTGGACCTGTTGGACCGGTTGGTCTGCGCCTGCGTGGCACTGCTCGGCGTGACCGCCGCCGGCCTGTTGCTCGAGGACCAAAAAGGCCACCTCACGGTGATGGCCTCCTCCAGTGAGGAGAGCCGGCTGCTGGAGGTCTTCCAGCTGCAGAACGACGAGGGGCCCTGCCTGGACTGCGTTCGCACTGGCACGACCGTGACCAGCGGCGATCTCGCCGGCGACCGGGATCGCTGGCCCCGCTTCGTCCCGGCGGCTCGGGTCGCCGGCTTCCACTCGGTCGCCGCCGCTCCCATGCGGCTGCGGGCCCAGACGATCGGGGCGCTGAACTTGTTCCACGGCCGGCCCGAGCCGGTGCCGCTGGCCGACCAGCGTCTGGCGCAGGCGTTGGCGGACGTGGCCACCATCGGCATCCTGCAGCAGCGTTCGGCGCACCGCAGCGCGATGCTCGCCGAACAGCTACAGGCTGCGCTGGACAGCCGAGGCCGAGTGGTCATCGAGCAGGCCAAAGGGGTGCTGGCCGAGCGCAACCGAGTCGGGATAGACGAGGCCTTCGCGGCGTTGCGCCAGCACGCCCGAAACCACAACCTCAAGCTGACCGCCTTGGCCTTGGCCGTCATCCGAGGTGACGTCGACCCGGCCGCGGTGCTGGCGGTTTCGGCCAGCACCTGACGCATCCACCGGCCAAGCAGCCCTGGGCTGCGCTGAGATCACCGCCCGAAGACACTTCCCAACAGGTCGAGATCTCGGCACAAGGCGGCGGCGATGCTTTCGGCCCACCGCTATTCGGAGGGCCTAAACTAGACGGGATAATGGCCCGAATCCCGGGTAGCAGCGGGTACGGTGGCGATCATGACGGAGATCGTCTGTGACGCAAAGGGGTGGCTCGGAGCCCCAGCGGGCGTCGGGCATTAGTTAGGACCAACTGACGCCCGGCGGGCGCATGAAGGTCACCCCCAGGAGTCGCTGAGATAGCGGGGACGGCGGGTCCTGTAGCACGGGGGATCGGGGCCGCTGCCAGCGCGGGCAGTCGCACTTTGAGCAGGCGGTGCTGTCGAGGCGCTGCCAGTGGTGGTGAGCGTCCGCTGAGTGGCGGCAAGTACACATGGCGTCACCTTCCAGGTTGAGAATGGCAGAGGGTCGCTGCCGGTGGCAAGGCTGCCACGCCGAGTGACTGAGGGCTACACCTCCAACGGGCGGCCCTGTACGTACACCGAGCGCTACCACTTCGCGAACGGGCAGATCCAGTTCGACCGTCCCGACGTCAACTGCACCTGACGTAATCTCGACATGGAACAGCCCCCGAGCCGCACGGACGGCTGGCCGCAGTGCTCGGCGTGCGCGCGGCGAACGGGTCAGGATTACGGCGACCGCGACGACGGCGACGAGTGGGTGAACGTCGTCAGTGCTCACGGTGAGCGTCTCCAACTGACAAAGGTCGTGCTCGCTGGGCGGCGGCGGTGCGAACGGGGCCGTGACGCCCTTCGTTGGCGTCCCGCACAACCACCCGTCACTGGGCTTCCCGGGCCACCGGCGACCGACCCGCCTGGCGCAGGGCGCGCTCCCGGGCTCGGGCCTGCACGATCGACCCGGCTGGCTCCCGGTCGGCGGCCTCCCCGGGTGCTGACGTGGGGCACGAGCGGAGCGAAGGACCCGAGCGTCGGCCGCCGGGAGCTGCGCTTGCCCCAAAATTGTGGGTCTACGCCGTAACCTTCGGAGTGCGTCATGATCGTCATTCTTGGGCTCGTCATCCTGGTCGCCGCGGTGATCGTCGGCGTGGCCGGTGTTCTCGGCAACGGTGGCAGCGCGCATGCGCTCACCCACGGCTTCGCGGTGTTCGGCTACGGGTGTGGCTCTTCTGGAGTGACCGGTGCCGAGGGAGGCATGATCGGGTAGAGGCGTGTGCATGCGAGGCTGCGCCGGGTTTGGGTGTGATCGGCGCGTTGGTGCCGTGATGTGAAGGGGCTCCTGGTAGATCGACAGGTTGCGAAGCCGAACGATCTGAACCAGGAGCCCTTGATGTCATCTTCTCCTGCTTGCGCCTGCTGTGTCTGCCCGGTCCACGGCCCGGCCCGTCCTGAGGCCCACCCCAGTGACCGGGCGGGGTGGGCCGACCCGGCCCGGGAGTATCTGGACTCGGTGGTGAACTGGCTGGACGGGCCGGAGGCGATGGGCGCCGGGCATGGTGATCTGGAAGCCCGGCTGCAGGTGTATTCGCGGGAGCAGTACCGGCTGCTGTTGCAGGGTCATCTGGATGAGCGTGCCCGGTTGGAGAAGCGCCGCGGTGGCGTGACCGGCAGCGACGGGGTGCCGCGTCCGCGGGTGGAGAACGGCCATCGGCGCGAGTTGACGACTGTGCTCGGGCCGGTGACGGTGACCCGCAAGGCCTACCGAGCCAGTGCGGGTACCGGTGATGTCGGCACCGGCACGACCTCACCGACCGCCTCGGACACCCAGCCCGGCCCTGCCTCGGACGGTACTGGCATGACGACGGGACCGACGTCAGGAGTGTTGGCGTCGACACCGACCGCCTCGGACACCCAGCCCGGCCCTGCCTCGGACGGTACTGGCATGACGACGGGACCGACGTCAGGAGTGTTGGCGTCGACACCGTCGGCGGGGAATCTGCATCCGGCGGACGCGGTGTTGAACCTGCCGGTGGGCAGGCCGTCGGCGGGACTGGCGCGGTTGGCGGCGGTGGAGGCGGCGCGGGGGTCGTTCGACGACGCCCAGGAGGCGATCGAGCGGGCGACCGGCGTTCAGCTGGGCAAGCGGCAAGTGGAAGGGCTGGCCCGCCACGCCGCGGTGGACGTGGACGCGTTCTACACCGCCCGCCGTCCCCAGCCGTGCCCGGACCGGGTGCTGGGGCTGCAGTGCGACGGCAAGGGGATCGTGATGCGCCCCGGTCACCTGCGCCCCGGCACGGCCAAATTGGCGGCGAAGGCTTCGGCGAAGCTGTCCACCCGGCTGTCGCCCGGGGAGAAGCACGGACGCAAGCGGATGGCCGAGCTCGTGGCGGTGTACGACCTGGACCCCGAACCACGCACCGTCGACGACATCATCCCCGCCAGCAGCACGTCACGGGTGGGCAAGCAGGCGCGCCGGCCGGGCCCGGTGGTGACCGGCAAGTGGCTGGCCGCCAGCGTCACCGACGACATCCCGGCCGTCATCACCCGCATGTTCGACGAAGCCGAGCGGCGCGACCCCAACCATGAGCGGACCTGGGTCGCCCTGGTCGACGGCAACCGCCAGCAGATCGACACCATCCGTGACCAGGCCGCCACCCGGGGCATCACCGTGACCACCATCATCGACTTCGTCCACGTGATCGAGTACGTGTGGAAGGCCGCCTGGACCTTCTTCTACCCCGGCGATCCCGACGCCGAGACCTGGGTCGCCGGCCACGCCCGGACCATCCTGACCGGCCGGGCAGTCGACGCGGCGGCCACGATCCGCCGCCAGGCCGACGCTGCCAGGTTCCGCGGCAGCGAACGCACCGGTGCCGACGAAGCCATCACCTACCTGACCGCCAAGGCCCCGTACCTGGACTACGCCACCGCCCTGGCCAACGGCTGGCAGATCGCCACCGGGATCATCGAAGGCGCAGCACGATTCCTCATCAAGGACAGGATGGACATCACCGGCGCGAGGTGGACCACCCCTGGCGCCGAAGCCGTCCTGCACCTGCGCGCCGTCATCGCCAACGGCGACTTCGACGAGTACTGGCAATGGCACCAACAGCAAGAACTCCGCCGCAACCACCTCGACCACTACCAACAACTCGATCTTGCAGCCTGACCCTCAACT
>JADGOU010000017.1 GCA_017882835.1 Frankiaceae bacterium
AGATGTACGCCCTGGGTCCGCGAGGCCGGCGCTGCAGTGGAGGGATGGTGGCGGAGGGACCGAGGTGCTGGCGACAGTCCCCGGCGTGACGGAAGTCGGTCGGCAGCAGGTGTCCGCCCGGGCGCAGCACCCGCATCGCCTCGTCCACCGCGCGCCGGCGTCCGTCGGCGGTGGGGATGTTGTGGATCGCCAGCGCTCTGGTGACCACATCGAAGCTGGCGTCGGGAAACGGTAGGGCGGTCATGTCGGCGGTGTGCAGCTCGACGCGGGTCGGCGACACCGGCCGCGGCGGCGTTCGCGCGGGTGACGTCGGTTGGTTGCCGCTCTGGTCCTGGCTGCGCCACAGGGTCGACCCCGACCGCGCGGCCTACCGGTAGCAGCCGGGCTGCGGCGATCAGGACCGCGCCGCGCCCGCAGCCTAGGTCCATCAGCCGCTCGTCGCCGCGCAGGTTCAGGCGATCAAGCTCCCGCTCCCACACCCGGAGCTTGCCGCGCACCGTAGCGTGCAGGTGGAGGCTGGCCTGAGCGAACAGCGCGACGCCCAGGACCGCCAGCCAGCGCGCCCGGCGCCTGCTTGCTGCTGTGAGGCAGCCCACCCCTCCCGCTGCCAGGCCGGCACATACGGCGCCTCAACGCCGTACTGCGGCCGCAAAGAAGGTCCGGCCGCACCCTGGCGTCCCAGCTGTCGATCGTCTTGCAGGGCCGCTCCGCTGGAAGCGGCTCGGTTCGGCCGCATACGCTGGTGGAGAGTTCCGGCAGCAGCGCCGCGAGCCTTGTCGTCACGGTCAACGATCCTTCCAGGGGTCTTGCGATTGCCGTCCGGACGGCTGATGCGGGCTCGTGGGCTTTGTCGACCGGTGCCCGGCGGCCCCCGCCCGGACTTCGCCATCTACTTGCTGGGCAGAGCCCGCCGCCGGTTCAGTGGGATGCACGGTGGGTCCTGTGGCCGGACTTTCGGCCACCCACGGACCTCCGTGACGCGCAGGATGCGCTCCGGGAGGCCTGGCACCGAGCCCGAGGCCGAGCGAGTCGAGATCGCGTGCGAGGGCGGCCGCGGAAGAACCGGCACCGCCCTCGCCTGTATCGCCGCGCTGGACGGCGTTCCGTCTGTTGACGCTGTGACGTTCGTGCGACGGCACTACGACCAACGCGCGGTGGAGACGCTCTGGCAGCGGCGCTACGTCAGGCACTACGTCTGGGCCTGAGCTCGTCCCGCTGTTCGAGCATCAGCAGTCCCGGCCGAGATCTATCAGCGGGACCACCACGAACGTGTTGCGGCGCAGCAACGCAGCCATCCGCCGATGAGCGGTTGTCGCGCCATGAGGCCTGACGCATACGAGCGGTTCCCCGCGCGGCTCGCTATCAGTAGCTGAACGTGACCGCGTTGTCGTCGCCGATCCACTGCCACAGGGGGACGGTGCCGCCCATCTCGGCCCCGCCGATGAGGTCGCTCTTGTCGAGGCCTTTGGCCTCGAAGCAGATCGGACAGACCAGGTAGCGGCCGCCGGCGCCGACGTAGCGCTGCACGAGCGTGGCCAGCGGCGGGCAGCCCGCGCACGCCACCCCGGTGGCGACGCCGGGCAGGGCCAACCGGACGGCCTCCTTGGTGAGGAACATCAGCGTGTCGCGGCCCTGCTCGGCCGCTCCGACCGCGACCAAATGGGCCACTGTGACCTTCTCCGGGTCCTCGAGCCCCGTCGTCAGGCTGACGACCGCTTTGCTCGCCATACCACTCACCGCCCACGTCAATGTAGCACGACCGTTCGTGCTGCCAGGATAGTACGACCGACCGTGCTAGTATCGCAAGCGTGGATGACGAGGCGCCGGGGTTGCCGCGTCGACCGCGCGCGGACGGACAGCGCACGCGTCAGCTGATCCTGCGCGAGGCCGTTTCCCTGGCAACGGTCGACGGTCTCGAGGGGCTGTCGATCGGGAACCTCGCGAAGGCGCTCGGCATCAGCAAGAGCGGGCTGTACGCGCACTTCGGGTCCAAGCAGGAACTGCAGCTGGCCACGGTGGACGAAGCCGGCCGGATCTTCCAAGCGGAGGTTGTCGAGCCCGCCCTAGCGGCTCCTGCTGGCCTGGCCCAGCTCGTCGCCGTCTGCGACGCCTTCTTCGACCATCTGCAACGCCGCACCCTGCCCGGTGGCTGCTTCTTCGCCGGGGCTGCCCTGGAGATGGGCACTCGTCCGGGGCCGGTCAAGGAGCGGGTCGCCGGGTTCCAGGGCGCCTTCGTGGGACTGATCCGCCAGTTCGCGGCGGCCGCGCTGCGACAGCAGCAGCTACCGGCCGCTGAGGACCCGGACTTCTTGGCCTTCGAGCTGAACGGGATCATCCTCGCCGCGGACACCAACTTCGTCCTGCATGACGACACCGGGGTACTCGACCTCGCCCGACAGGTCGTCCGTCGACGACTAGGCGTCGCGCCGGCCCAACTCGACGCGGGTGACGATCTCAGGTGACCCGTCGGACAGCGGCTCCGGCTCGGATGGCACGCGGAATCTCGGCGACCTCGTCAACGACCGCGAGCAACTGGGTGAGTTGCTCGCCAGAGGCGTCGGAGTCGACTTCAACGGCATAGTCGATCCCGGTGGACTCCCAGGTGCCGGGGTGGAAACCGCCGGACGCTGACACGCGAACCCCGGCGAGCGCAATGCCCAGCCCTGCAGCTTCTCGGTAAACGTCATTGAGGACGCAGCCTGCTACCGCCAGATGGAGCATGTGTCCGCCGGTGAAGTCGGCCGCGACAGTGACCCCTTCAGGCGTCCACCGGTGCGGGAAGCGCACGACGGAGCCATCGGCGAACCCCATCGTCCCCCCACCCACGGCAACGGCGAAACGCTGGCCGATCAAAGCGGCCTCCTTTCACCCCCGAACCCCGAGTTCGGTCGCCCCGCGATTCGGGCCAGCGCGTCCCGATTCTCGGACGTGACTCGCATGCTCGTCTGCATATCCAGAGTGTGCGCTCTGCTGCGTGCGTACCGAGGGATCCATTTACGACACGAGATCACTTCAGACACGAAGGCGACGATCTTGGTGGCGCTAGAGGAGCGCTGGCGATGAGCTTCGGGCAAGGTTGGGCGTCAGTCTTGGTACCTCGTCCGGGGGAGAATGGCGGGACGCTGATCCTGGAGCCCGCCGTGGTCAGGACCGAGTTCGAAGCGCGAGTGCTCGGATAGAGCGACGTTGTCAAGCAACTGCGAGGCAGCCAGGCAGACCCGAGGACGGCGTCGGCCGCGAACCCTGAGCGGCCCCGCCGCACGCTAACTAATGGCCAGGACTACCTCGGCGTACACCGCATGCGCGGTCGGCTCGCGGATGTAGCGTCACGGCAGGCGAGGACGGAGGCGGGCATGGCTTACGAACATGTGCTGGTCCAACACGACGGTGACTTCGCGACGATCACGATGAACCGGCCGGACCGGCGCAACGCGCTGTCGTTGGAGCACATGCAGGAGCTGATCCAAGCCTTCACCGAGGTCGGGGAGAGTGACGCGCTGGGAATTGTGCTCGCCGGCAGCGGCAAGGTGTTCTGCGCCGGCCACGACTTCGCCGACGTCGGCGAGGCCGACCTCGGCGAGGTTCGCCGATTGCTGTGGACGTGCACGGAGCTGATGACGCTGATGCAATCGGTGCCCCAGCCGGTGGTCGCCAAGGTGCACGCGCTGGCGACCGCTGCCGGCTGCCAGTTGGTTGCCTCCGCCGACCTTGCGATCGCGGCCGACACGGCCGGTTTCGCCGTGCCCGGCGGCAAGGGCGGGTGGTTTTGCCACACCCCGATGGTGGCGGTGGCCCGCAGCGTCGGCCGCAAGCGCGCCTTTGAGCTGGCCATGTCCGGCGACGTGATCGACGCGGCGACCGCGCTGCAGTGGGGGCTGGTCAACCGGGTCGCACCGCCGGCGCAGCTAGACTCCGCGACCCAGGATCTGTTGGAGCGGGTCACCCGCGGCAGTGCCGAGTCCAAGGCGATGGGCAAGCACGCGCTCTATGCCCAGATCGACCTGGATCAGCCCAAGGCCTACGCGTACGCCGTGGAGGTGATGGCCGCGACCAGCCAGCTGCCGGACGCCCGGGAAGGGATCGCGGCCTTCCTCGGCAAGCGCAAGCCGCAGTGGCGGCGGGGACGGCCATGACGGCGGGGACGGCCATGACGGCGGGGACGGCCATGACTTGGGGACAGCCATGAGCGACGAGAGCACCGACATCGGCAGCTGGTTTCCCGTGCCGGCGGAGCACGAGCTGCCCGAGGATACGCAGAAGATGTTCGCCAAGGTCCGTGACAACCTGGGCTTCGTCCCGAACGTCTTCCGGTCCTACTCCTACCGGCCGGACCGGCTGCGGACCTGGTTCGCGCACTTCAAGTCCCTGCACGTACCCACGGACAACCTGTCGACCGCTGATCGCGAGATGATCGCGGTGGTCGTGTCGATGGCGAATGGCTGCCTGTACTGCCTGGTGGCGCACGGCGCGGCGTTGCGGGAGGCGCTCGGCGACCCGGTGCTCGGTGACCGGATCACCCTGGACTGGCGGCGGGCGGGGCTGGACGCTCGCCGCAGCGCTGTCTGCCGGTACGCCGAGAAGTTGACCCGGTCGCCGGTGGAGATGACCGAGGATGACCTGGAGTCGCTGCGGCGGGTGGGGATGACCGACGAGGAGTGCTGGGACGTCGCCGAGGTGGCCGCGATGTACAACTTCACCAACCGGATGGCGATGGCGACAAACATGCTGCCGAATGAGGAGTACCACGCGCTCGCGCGCAGTTGATCGCGGCCGAGGCGTCACCCGCGACCTGGCACCGGAACGCGGCAGCTGGCGTCGGCGTTCGCCGGGGGAGCGTCTCTGCCAGCAAGATAGGTCGGTACGTCGTGGGGTGAACAGGAGCAGGCGTGGAGGAGTCCCGGGCAAATGCCGTGGTAGCGGCGCTGCGCGCCCGCAACGTGATGGCGCATGTGCATCGCGGCGGCGTCTACCAGTTTGGCGTCCGAGTCGTGATCGGGGACGGCCGCGAGGCAATCTGGGACAGCGACAACACCGCGTCCATCGAGGCGCAGATCATGCGGGACGGGATGCTCGTCGGGTTTGTCCCGCGCGTCCCCGGCTCGGAGGATCTTGATGATGCTGGCGTCGTCGCCCTGATCGCCGGCACCGACTACGACGCGCCGGCGGTGCCCCAGTCCCGGCCGCGGGAGCCGACCACGCCACGCTCCGCCGGGCGATCGCCGAGGACATCGTCGCGACCGACCGCTGGCGTCCGACCCGGCCGGGGCCGGGGCGGCGCGATCAGTCGTTTCTTGGGCCGCGGCCGCTGACGCCGGTCGACAGAACCACCGGACCGAAACGTCCTTACCGGCCCCAGCCGTACGCGGGTGTCAGGCCCGCGCAACCTTGCCGGACTTGATGCAGGACGTGCAGACCGCCAGCTTTTTCGGCGTCCGGCCGACCAGGGCGCGCACCGTCTGGATGTTCGGGTTCCACCGCCGCCGGGTGCGCCGGTGGGAGTGTGAGACGGACATGCCGAAGCCCGGCCCCTTACCACACAGGTCGCACACCGCAGCCACGAGCAACTCTCCAAGCCAGCCGATAGACCAGACGCCGTCAATTGGGCCGGCGACGCTCTCCCGCCCGACCAACAGCGCCAGGGTAACAGCCGGCCGCGCAGTTACCCTGGCTCGTCGACGGGTGCAGGGGAGGCGAGGGCGTGCCAGAGGTCCTCGACGCTGCCGCCGTCCGGGGCTGGTGTGCCGCGGGCCTGGCCGCCTTGACCGCCGCCCGGGAAGAGATCGACGCGATCAACGTGTACCCGGTGGCCGATCGGGACACCGGCACCAACCTGGTGCTGACCATGCGCTCGGTGGTGGACGCACTCGGGCTTGAGTCCGGGATCGATGGTCCGGGTGACGCCGAGCCGTTGGCCGACACCGTGCGGGCGATGGCCCGCGGCGCCTTGGCCGGCGCACGGGGCAACTCCGGGGTAATCCTCAGTCAGCTGCTTCGCGGTATCGCCGACGTACTCGCCGACGCTGCGCCGGGTCGCGGACATGTGCTGGCGCGGGCGCTCCAGCGTGCCACGGACCTCGGCTACGCCGCGGTCGACGAACCGGTCGAGGGCACGATACTCACCGTCGCCCGCGCCGCCGCGGACGCGGGCGCCCGGGCCGCCGCCTCCTGCGACGACCTTGCCGCGGTGGCGCAGGCCGCAGCTGCGGCAGGCGCGGCGGCGCTGGCGCGCACTCGTGGCCAGTTGGCGGTCCTGGCCGCGGCCAACGTGGTAGACGCCGGCGGGCGTGGCCTAGTGGTCCTGCTCGATGCCCTGTATGCCGTGGTGGTTGGCCGGCCGACCGACGCGCCGGCCGAGTCGGCCGACCGTGAGTCGGCCGATCAGCCGTTGGCGGGGCCGGTCTGCCAACCGGACGGAGCTGGATACGCCTACGAGGTGCAGTACCTGCTCGACGCCGGTGAACCGGACGTGCGACTGCTTACTGCCCGGTTACGCGAGCTCGGGGACTCGCTGGCGGTGGCCGGCGCGGAGGGCACGTGGAACGTGCACGTGCACGTCGACGATGTGGGTGCCGCGGTGGAAGCCGGAATCGAGGCCGGCCGGCCGCATCGGATAGCGGTCACTCGCTTTGCCGACCGGGATGCGAGGGTGCCGCCGGTGCCGCCGGTGCCGGCTAGCTCGGCACCGCACCCGGGCGCCCCCACTGGTCAGGGCACCGGTCGCAGTGTCGTCGTCATAGCGGACCAGGACGGCCTGAGCGAGCTGTTCGCCGCCGAGGATGCCGTCGTACTGACCGGGCGTGCGGCCGAAGCACCCCCGATCGCCGAGCTCGTCGACGCGGTGTGTGGCACCGGCGGTCGCGAGGTGATCGTGCTCGTCACGACTCCGGACGCCGCCGGGGTCGCCGCCGCCGCCGCCGACCAGGCCCGGCTGCGCGGCCGCACGGTCGCCGTGGTACCCACCCGGTCGGCGGTTCAGGGGCTGGCCGCACTCGCGGTAGCGGACCGGGACCGACGCTTCGACGACGACGTCATCGCCATGACCGCCGCCGCCGGCGCCACCCGGTGGGCTGAGGTGATGCGCGCTCTCGGTCGCGCGCAGACGTCTGCGGGTGTCTGCGAAGCCGGTGACGTTCTCGGCTTGATCGAGGATGACGTGGCGGTCATCGGCGCCGATGTCGAGCGGGTCGCCGCCGAGCTGCTCGACCGGCTGCTCACCGGTGGCGGTGAGCTGGTCACCGTGCTCACCGGTGCGCACGCCGATGACGGCCTGGGGGAGCGGCTGGCGGCCCGGGTGCACGAATGCTGGCCGGCGGTCGAGACGGTGGTCTACCGGGTCGGCCAGCTGCACCGGCCCGTCCTGCTCGGCGTCGAGTAGGCCATGACGGGTAGGCCATGACGGGTAGGCCATGACGAGTAGGCAATGAAGTGGCGGCTCTGGACGACCCCCTGCGTCGGCACATCGGTGACCGCAGTGCCAAGGCCTTGGCCGGCGCGCTGGGCCTACGCACGGTGGGGGAACTGCTGCGGCACTACCCGCGTCGGTACGTCGAGCGCGGTGAGCTGACCGACCTCGCCACGCTCGCCGTCGGCGAAGACGTGACGGTGCTGGCCGAGGTGCAGAGCGTGCTGCACCGGAAGAACCAGTCCGGGCGACCGGGATTCCGGCTGGAGGTGACCATCGGCGACGGCCGCGGGACCCTGCTGCTCACCTTCTTCAACCAGGCGTGGCGGCAGCGGGACCTGGTCAAGGGCCGCCGGGCGCTGTTCGCCGGCAAGGTCTCGGTGTTCAACGGCAAGCGCCAGCTCGCCCACCCGGACTACGAGCTGCTGGATGGCCTCGACGACCCGGCCACGGTCGCCGCCGGATTCATTGGCGCGTTGTTGCCGGTCTACCCCGTGAGCGGGAAGTTGCGGTCCTGGACCGTCCACCGGTGCGTCCGGATCCTGCTGGACACCCTCGACGACCTCGACGACCCGCTGCCGGCCGCGGTGCGCGCGCGGCACAGCCTGCCCGACCTGCGGGCCGCGTTGATCGGCATCCACCGACCAGCCACCCGAGCAGACGCCGGACGGGCCAAGCTCCGACTCAAGTGGGACGAGGCGTTCGCGCTCCAGGCCACCTTGGCGCAGCGGCGGGCGGCGGCCGGCCGGCTGCCCGCGACCCCGCGTCCCGGCCGAGCGGACGGGCTGTTGGCGGCGTTCGATGCGCGGCTCCCGTTCGCGCTCACCGGCGGCCAGCGGGAGGTCGGCGAGCTGCTGGCGCGAGAGATCGCCGCTGATCACCCGATGCACCGGCTGTTGCAGGGGGAGGTCGGGTCCGGCAAGACAGTGGTCGCGCTGCGGGCGATGCTGGCCGTCGTCGATGCCGGTGGTCAGGCGGCGCTGTTGGCGCCGACGGAGGTGCTGGCCACCCAACACCTCCGGTCGCTGCGCAACCTGCTCGGACCGCTCGGGTGCGCCGGCGAGCTGGGCGCGGCCGATGTCGCCACCCGGGTGGCCCTGATCACTGGCTCGCTGGGTGCAGCCGTCCGGCGCCAAGCCCTCGCCGACGCCACCGCCGGCCAGGCCGGCATCGTGGTTGGCACCCACGCCCTGCTCGAGGAGGGTGTCGGCTTCGCTGACCTCGGGCTGGTCGTGATCGACGAGCAGCACCGCTTCGGCGTCGAGCAGCGCGACGCGCTGCGAGCCAAGGGCGACCGGCCGCCGCACGTCCTGGTGATGACGGCGACGCCGATCCCCCGCACGGTCGCCATGACCGTGTACGGCGACCTGGAGACATCGACCCTGACGGAGCTGCCGGCCGGTCGCGCGACCACGCAGACCTACGTGGTGGCCCAGAGCCGGCGGCGATGGATGGACGGGGTGTGGCGACGCGTTCGCGACGAGGTGGCGGCCGGGCACCAGGCCTTCGTGGTTTGTCCGCGGATTGGCGACGCGGCGGCCGACGAGGACGCCACTGCGGCCGGCGAAGACGCCGACCTCGACCCACCCGCCAACGGGGACGCCACCGACGGCGACCCACCGGCCCGGCCTCCAGCGGCTGCGGTGCTCGAGCAGCTGCCGCGGCTGATGGACGGCCCGCTTACCGGTCTGCGGGTGGCCGGCCTGCACGGTCGGCTGTCGGCGGAGGACAAGGACGCGGTCATGCGCCGGTTCGCCGCCGGCGAGATCGACGTCCTGGTCGCCACGACCGTGATCGAGGTCGGGGTTGACGTCCCGAATGCCACCGTCATGGTGGTGCTCGACGCCGACCGGTTCGGGATCTCCCAGCTGCACCAGCTACGCGGCCGGGTCGGCCGGGGATCTGCGGCGGCGTGGTGCCTGCTGGTGGCGGATGCCGGCGAAACCACGCCAGGCTGGGAGCGCCTGCAGGCGGTGGCGGCGACGACGGATGGTTTCGAGTTGGCCCGAGCGGACCTCGGCCAGCGCCGCGAGGGGGACGTGCTGGGGGCTGCGCAGTCCGGCCGCCGCAGCCACGTCCGGCTGCTCTCCCTGCTGCGCGATGAAGACCTGATCCGCTCTGCCCGGGACGAAGCCAGCGCGGTGGTGGCGGTCGACCCGGACCTGACCGCGCATCCAGCGCTGGCCGCCGCCATCGCCAACATGTTGGACGAGGACCGGGCCGAGTACCTGGAGAAGGCGTGACGGGGCCGTGACCCGGATCATGGGCGGATCGGCCGGCGGACGGCCGATCGCCGTACCGCCGGGAAAGGGCACCCGGCCGACCAGCGGCCGAGCGCGGGAGGGGCTGTTCTCCACGCTGGCCACGCTGGTCGAGCTGCGCGGCGCTCGGGTGCTCGACCTCTACGCCGGCTCCGGCGCCCTCGGGCTGGAGGCGCTGTCTCGCGGGGCCAGCCACGTCACGCTGGTGGAATCCGGTCCGGGCGCGGTGGCCGCGCTGCGGGCCAACGTGCGCGCGCTGACACTGCTGGGCGCCGAGGTCAACGCCGACCGGGTGGAACGCGTGGTCGCCGCCGGGCCGCCGCCGACGCCGTACGGCGTGGTGCTCGCCGACCCGCCGTACGCGCTGGCCGCCCCGGACCTCGCTACGGTGCTGCGCGCTCTGGTCGAGCGGGAGTGGCTGGCGGCCGGCGCCGTGCTCGCGGTCGAGCGGGCTAGTCGCGCCGATCCGCTGCGCTGGCCGGCCGGCATCGAAGCGGTGCGGGACCGCCGGTATGGGGAAGGAACGCTCTGGTACGGTCGCGCCGCCCCACCAGCCCGGCCCCCGATGTCGCGAACGGACCGCACCGATGCCCGCTGATCCGTCGGGACGCCCCCGGCGCCGAGCCGTCTGCCCGGGGTCGTTCGACCCGGTGACCTGCGGCCACCTCGACATCATCGAGCGGGCCAGCGCCATCTACGACGAGGTCGTCGTCGGCGTGCTGATCAACAAGAACAAGAGCGGCCTGTTCACCGTAGCCGAGCGGATCGAGCAGCTGGCCGAGGCGACCGCCCACCTGCCCAACGTCGTGATCGACTCATTCGGCGGGCTGCTGGTGGACTACTGCCGCCGCCACGACATTCCGGTCGCGGTGAAGGGGCTGCGGGCGGTCAGCGACTTTGACTACGAGCTGCAGATGGCGCAGATGAACCACGGTCTGGCCGAGGTGGAGACGCTGTTCATGGCGACCAACCCGCTCTACTCATTCCTGTCCTCCAGCTTGGTCAAGGAAGTTGCGACGTACGGCGGTGACGTCTCGAAGCTGGTGCCCGCGGGTGTGTACCGTCGGCTGACAGAACGGCTCGCGCAGACTCGCGTCGACTGAGGACCGGGCGCCGGATCGGCGGCTCGCCGCGCGGCGCACCAGAAAGGGCTGCCGTGGACGTGCACAGCACGATCGATCAGATCCTCGCGCTGGTCGAGAACGCTCGGTCGATGCCGATGTCGGGCTCCTGCGTGGTGAACCGCGGCGAGCTGGTGCAGCTGGTCAGCGATCTGCGGGAGCAGTTGCCCGCCGAGCTGCAAGACGCCCGCTGGGTGCTCGAGCGTCGGGAGGCGATCATCGGAGACGGTCGGGAGCAGGCCGGGCGGATCGTCGAAGACGCTCGCGCGCAGGCCGGTCGCATCGTCGAGTCGGCCCAGGCCGAGCGGGCCCGCCTGGTGGCTCAGACCGAGATCACCGCCGCGGCGACCGAGGAGGCGGAGCGACTCGTCCGGGACGCGCACGCCGGGGCCGAGCAGGTCCGGGACGAGACCGACTCCTACGTCGACCGCAAGCTCGCCGCGGTCGGGGCGCTGCTGGACGAGACGCTGGTGGCGGTGGAGCATGGTCGACGTACCCTCGCCGGGCGGGTCGAGGCGACACCGGCCCCGCGCCCGCCGTCCGATTCCGCCGGCGCGCATCGGCGGTGATACAGATCGACTCCACCCCGCGGCTCGGGTAACCTGGCGACCGTCCACCACATCCTGTCCGCGCCCGGTATGCGTCCGACCCGCGATGCTGCCCCGGGCCCGCCGTTACACTGGGTCAGATTCGGCCGCACCGGCGCGGGTCCGGGCCTGCTCCTCCAGCCGGTCTGAGCGAGTGCTGCCCCGGCCGCCGCGCACCTGTCCCGGAAGAAAGTCCTGGTGTCTGCCCGACCTACCTCGCCCTCCCGACTCGACCCACGTCGGCCGCTGGTGCTCGCCACCCGCGGGCTTCCTCGACGGCCCGGGTCCATGCGGCGGGTGCGGATCTCGGTTCCGGCGCCCGCCAGCCTGCGCCTGGAGCTGGTCGGCGTACCGGCGGGCAGCAGCCTTACCCTCGATCTTCGGCTCGAGGCGGTGATGGAGGGGGTGCTGGTGTCCGGCACCGTCACCGCGGCGCTCGCCGGTGAGTGCGGCCGGTGCCTGGGCGAGGTCGCGGACACCGTGCAGGCGGAGCTGCAGGAGCTTTGCGTCTATTGCGATGCTGGCCACCCGGACACCGAGCGCGACGACAAGGAGGTCAGCCGGCTCGACGGTGACCTGCTCGACTTGGAGCCAGCACTGCGCGACGCCGTGGTGCTCGCGCTGCCGCTGACGCCGCTGTGCCGCCCGGACTGCCCGGGGCTGTGCGTCGAGTGCGGCCAACCGTGGGCCGAGCTGCCGGTCGACCACACGCACGAGCGTCCCGACCCGCGCTGGGCAGCATTGAGCCGACTTGCCACCGGACCGGCGCCCGCCGACCCAGACCCTGCCCATCGCACAGATCCGGAGCCGTAGACCGTGGCCGTCCCGAAGCGGAAGATGTCCCGCAGCAACACCCATTCCCGGCGCGCGCAGTGGAAGGCGAGCGCCCCGGCGTACTCGACCTGCAAGCGCTGCCGTTCGGTCAAGCTGCCGCACGTCGCCTGCCCCACCTGCGGCACCTACAACGACCGCGTGGTCATCCCGGTCTGAGTCCGCAGGTGGAGGCGTCGCGGCCCGTCGGCCGCGGGCTACGCTGGGTGAGCTGGTCGACCGACTTCGGGTGTCGGCCGGCCTGGGTCCGATCCGTACTGGCGCAGGCGGGGCGATGAGCGCGGTCAACCCGGACGGTGAAGGCGTGGACCCGGCGTACACCGCGCTGGAGGCGGCGCTCGGGATAGCGCTATCGCCCGCTCTGCTCGGTCAGGCCCTCACCCACCGGTCCTACGCCTACGAGCACGGCGGCCTGCCGACGAACGAGCGGCTGGAGTTCCTTGGCGACTCGGTCCTCGGGCTGGTCGTGACCGAGGCCCTCTACCGCGGTCATCCGGATCTGGCCGAGGGACAGCTGGCCAAGCTGCGCTCCGGCGTGGTGAACATGACGGCCCTGGCCGACGTGGCGCGTCAGCTGGGTCTCGGCCGCTGGATGCGACTCGGTCGGGGGGAGGAGAGCACTGGTGGTCGGGACAAGAGCTCAATCCTCGCGGACACGGTAGAGGCGCTGTTGGGAGCCGTCTTCGTCGAGTGCGGCATCGGGACTGCCGCCACCGTGGTGCACCGGCTGTTCGACCCGGTCATCGCCGAGTCCGCCCGGCTAGGCGCGGGGCTGGACTGGAAGACCAGCCTGCAGGAGCTGACCGCCGCCCGGGGGCTTGGCGTGCCGCGGTACGACGTGACCGCGACCGGCCCCGACCACGCCCGCAGCTTCATCGCGCACGCGGTCGTGGGGGAGCGGATCTGGGGCGGCGGCAACGGCCGGACCAAGAAGGAGGCGGAACAGCGCGCCGCCCAGGCCGCCTGGGACGCGCTGCATGCCGTCGATGGGGCGGGGCCGGTCGGCCCAACCGGGCGTCTCGACGGGACGGGGCCGTCCGAGGGGACGGGGCCCCCCGACGGTACGCAGCCGCCCGAGGACTCCGCTCCGCCGGACGACTAGTGCCCGAGCTGCCCGAGGTCGAGGTGGTGCGGCAAGGCCTGGAGCGCGGAGTCGTCGGGCGGACGGTAGCCACGGTGACTGTCGGCCATCCGCGGGCGATCCGGCGCCATCTTGCCGGGGAATCCGACTTCATCGCCCTGTTGGCCGGCCGCCGGATTGAAGCCGCCCGCCGGCGCGGTAAGTACCTGTGGTTGCCGCTGGACTCCGGGGACGTCCTCCAGGCCCACCTGGGCATGAGCGGCCAGCTACTCGTCGTACCGCCGGACAAGCCCGCCGAGACGCACCTGCGGGTGCGCCTGGTCTTTCTCGACGGTGGCCATGAGCTGCGCTACGTCGACCAGCGCACCTTCGGCGGCCTGGCCGTGGTGGCCAGCGAGGTGACCGGCGGCGCGGGGCAGCCGGCCGGCATCCGGCACATCGCTCCTGACCCGCTGGATCCGGCGTTCGACCCGGTCGCGTTCCGGGGGGCGCTGCGCCGGCGGCGGACCGGAATCAAGCGCGCCCTGCTCGACCAGAAGTTGGTCAGCGGGGTCGGCAACATCTACGCCGACGAGGGGCTGTGGCGGGCCAGCCTGCACTATGCCCGACCGACCGAGACCCTGCGCGGACCGGAGGTCGCCCGACTGCTCGCCGGTTTGCGCGCCGTGCTGGCCGAGGCGCTGACCGCGGGTGGCACGTCATTTGACGCCACGTATGTCTCTGCCGAAGGAGTCAGTGGGTTGTTTGCCCGAGAACTCGCGGTGTACGGCCGGGCCGGGCAACCGTGTCGGCGCTGCGGCACGCCGATCCGCCGAGAGAAATTCATGAACCGGTCCAGCTACACCTGCCCCCGCTGTCAGCCGCGGCCACGCCGGGCGCGCTGGTGAACCGCGCGGCGGCTGATGGCATCCGGCTGACCGCCTGGGTGCGCGGCCACGTCCAGGGGGTGGGCTTCCGCTGGTGGACCCGCAGCCGGGCGTTGGATCTGGGCTTGGTGGGTACGGCAACCAACCTCGACGACGGCCGGGTGGAGGTGGTCGCCGAGGGACCAGAGCCGGCGTGCCGCGCCCTGCTCGCTGCCCTGCGCGGGTCGGCAGCGCCGGGTCGGGTGCGGGGCGTCACCGAGCGCTGGTCGGCCGCCCGCGGTGGGTTGACCGGCTTTCGGGAGTGGTGACGCTGCGTCGCGAGGCGCCTGAATGTGACCTGGATGTAACACGGCCGTTGACCCACCGAGACTCAGGTGTCACTCTAGGAGTCATCCCCGAGCACCTTGATACAGCCGGGCGGCAACGTCGTCGACCGATGCACCTGAGTTTCTGTGGAGGATCCCAATGGCTAAGGCCCTGTTCGGCTACGTAGGTATCAGCTCGGACCCTCAGCTGCTTGCCGAGGTGCGCCGACTGCGGCTGCGGGTGCGTGAGCTCGAGGGTGAGCTGAACCGATGCCAGGAGACGAACGAAGCGCTGATGTCCTCGGTCAGCGTCCATGACGCCGACATCATTCGACTGTCGGAGTCCGAGCCCGCGCTCACCTGAGCCGCTCGACTCTGTAGCTTCCGCAGCTTCCGCCCCGAAGGGACGCCGATCGGCGTCCCTTCACGCATGTCTGGGTTGGTGGGGCTGCGGTTGGCCGAGCCCAGCCCGGCGCGTCTGGCCGGTAGCGGCGCGCGGCGTCGGTAGGGTCGCCGACAACGCCCCGCGCATAACCAGCACCTGTTCCGATGCCGAGAAGCCCCGCCCGCTGTCCCCCGCCCGCCGTCCACCGCCAGCCGTTCGCGCCGGGTGGCCAGGAGTCTCGCGCGTGCACCTGAAAAGCCTCACCCTCCGGGGCTTCAAGTCCTTCGCGTCTTCCACGACGCTTCGCTTCGAGCCTGGCATCACCTGTGTGGTCGGACCCAACGGGGCCGGCAAGTCCAACGTGGTCGACGCGCTCGCCTGGGTGATGGGTGAGCAGGGGGCCAAGTCCCTGCGCGGCGGGAAGATGGACGACGTCATCTTCGCCGGCACCGCCGGCCGGCCGCCGCTGGGCCGCGCCGAGGTGCTGTTGACCATCGACAACAGCGACGGCGCCCTGCCGATCGAGTACGCCGAGGTGACGATCAGCCGGCTGATGTTCCGGTCGGGACAGAGCGAGTACGCCGTCAACGGCACGCCGTGTCGGTTGCTCGACATCCAGGAGCTGCTGTCGGACTCCGGCATTGGCCGGGAGCTGCACGTCATCGTCGGCCAGGGCCAGCTAGATGCGGTGCTGGCCGCGGCGCCAGAAGATCGCCGGGCGTTCATCGAGGAGGCGGCGGGCGTCCTCAAGCACCGCAAGCGGAAGGAGAAGGCGCTACGCAAGCTCGAGGCCATGGCGGTGAACCTGACCCGGCTTACGGACCTCACCGCCGAGCTACGCCGGCAGCTCAAGCCGCTGGGCCGGCAGGCGGAGGTAGCGCGGCGGGCGGCCATCGTGCAGGCCGAGCGCCGGGACGCCCGGCTGCGGCTGCTCGCCGACGACCTCGTCACCCAGCGCGGCGCGCTGGCCGCCGAGATCGCGGACGAGACGGCGGTGCGCACCCGGCGCGCCGAGGTCGAGGCCGCGCTGCTCGCCGCCCGGGAACTGGAGTCGGCTCGGGAGATCGAGGCGGCGGCAGCCGCGGCCCGAGTCAGCGATGCTCAGGACACTTGGTACCGGTTGGCGGCGCTGGCCGAGCGGTTGAGCGGTACGGCGTCGCTGGCCCGGGAGCGGGCTCGCCATCTGGCTACCCCGCCGCCGGCGGGACCGCCGGGGCGCGACCCCGACGGACTGGAGCGGGAAGCCGCCGCGGCGCGGGAGCAGGAGGCGGCTTTGGCCAGCGCGCTGGCCACCGACCGCGCGGAGCTCGCCGCAGCCGGACGAAGCCGCGCCGAGGTGGAGCACCAGCTGGCCGAGGCGGAGCGGGCGCTGCTCGCCGCGGTGCGCGCCACCGCGGACCGCCGCGAGGGGCTCGCTCGACTCAGCGGCCAGATCGGGGGGTTACGCAGCCGCGCCGGGGCGGCCCAAGCCGAGATCGGCCGGCTCACCGACACTCTCGACCGGGCTCGCGAGCGGGCCGAAGCCGCCCGCGCCGAGCTGACCCGGCTGCAGGGGCAGGCCGCCGTGTTGGAGCGGGGGGAGGTGGGGCTGGACCAGCGCCACGAGACTGCGCTGACGACCTTGGCGGGCGCGCAGCAGCGGCTCGACGCTCTGGCGACCCAGGAGCGCGACGCCGACCGGGACCGCTCCACTTGGGCGGCTCGGCACGAGGCGCTCGCGGTCGGGCTGGCCGGCCGGGACGGCAGCAGCGTGCTGCTAGCCGACCCCGCGCCGGTACCAGGGGTGCTCGGTTCCGTGGCCGCTTTGCTACGGGTGCACCTCGGCTGCGAGACCGCGGTGGCCGCAGCGCTCGGTGCCACCGCCGACGCGGTGGCCGTCACCTCGCCCGCGGACGCGGCGGCGGCCCTGCAGGTGCTCCGGGTTGGAGAGGATGGCCGGGCCGGCCTGCTGATCGCCGGCGGTCGCGCCGACGACGATCGCGACCCACCGGCGATCTCACCGCCGGATCCGGGGGACGCGCCGCCGCCGGCGGGTGCCCGCTGGCTTACCGAGGTCATCGCGGCGCCGGAGGCGTTGGCGCCCGTCGTACGTCGGCTGCTGCACCGGGTCGCCATGGTGGCGACACTGGACGAGGCCCTGGCCGTGGTGACGGCTGACCCGTCGGTGCGAGCGGTCACTGCCGAAGGTGACCTGCTCGGCGCCAACTGGGCCGTCGGTGGGTCGCGCTCGGCGCTCAGTCTGTTGGAGGTGCAGGCCGCCGTCGATGAGGCCGAGCGCCGACGCGACGAGGCCAGGCATCGGGGCGAGCGGCTGCGCTTCGCCATCGTTGGGGCGCGCGAGGAGCTGGCCGCGGCTGCCGCCGAGGCCGACGCCGCGCTGGCCGCGCTGCACGACTCCGACGCCCGCATGTCGGCCTTGACCGAGCAGCTGGCCCTGCTGTCCTCGACCGCCCGAGCGGCCGACGATGAGGCCGAACGGGTCGCCACGGCGCGGGTTCGGGCCGAGCAGGCGCGCACCCGGGATCTTGCCGGCCTGGCTGAGCTTGAGGACCGGTTGCGGGCGGCGCAGCAGGCACCAGCGCAGGGCGAACCCTCGACCGCGGAGCGGGACCGGTTGGCACTCGCCGCTGCGGCGGCCCGGGAGGCGGAGGTCCTGGCCAGGTTGGCGGTGCGAACCCAGGAAGAGCGCGCTCGCGGGCTCGCCGGCCGGGCGGAGTCGCTGACTCGGGCGGCGGCCGCGGAACGCACCGCTAGGGCGCGGCTTGCGGCTCGGTTGGCCGCGCGGGCCGAAGGTGCGGTCCGCGCGGACGAGGTCAGCGAGGTCGCCACGGCCGCGGTGGAGCGAGCGCACGCCTCGGTGGCGCTTGCGGCGGCCGAGCGGTCGGCGGCCCACGACGTCCGCCAGGCCCTGGAGACCGAGCTGCAGTCCGTGCGGTCCCGGGTCCGCGAGCTCGCCGGTGAGCTCGAACGGCTGACCGACGTAGTTCATCGCGATGAGGTGGCGCGAGCTGAGCAGCGGCTGCGGATTGAAGCGCTCGGCGCCCGCGCAGCCGAGGAGTTCGGCGTACCGGTCGACACCCTGGTCGCCGAGTACGGCCCTGACGTCGCCGTGCCACCGTCCGCCGATGCCGCCGCCGCCGCCGACGCCGACGCCCCCGCCGCCGCCGCCCCCGCGCCGTACGTCCGGGAAGAGCAAGAGAAGCGCGCCTGCGCCGCCGAGCGCGCGCTGGCCCAGCTGGGCCGGGTCAACCCGCTGGCGCTGGAAGAGTTCGCGGCGCTGGAGGAGCGGCACGCCTTCCTATCCACGCAACTGACCGACCTGCAGGCCACCCGACGCGACCTGCTGACAGTGGTGCGTGACGTCGACGAACGGATCACCGAGGTGTTTGCGGCGGCGTACGCCGACACAGCCCGGGAGTTCGAGACGGTGTTTGCCACCCTGTTCCCCGGCGGGGAGGGCCGGCTGTCGCTGACCGACCCAACGGACTTGCTGACCACGGGGATCGAAGTCGAGGCCCGACCGCCGGGCAAGAAGGTCAAGCGGCTGTCGTTGCTATCCGGCGGCGAGCGGTCGCTGACCGCGATCGCCTTGCTGGTGGCGATCTTCCGGGCCCGGCCGTCCCCGTTCTACGTGCTCGACGAGGTGGAGGCCGCGCTCGACGACGTGAACCTGTCCCGGCTGCTGGAGCTGATCTCCTCGCTGCGGGCCACGTCACAGCTGATCGTCGTGACCCACCAGAAGCGGACGATGGAGATCGCCGACGCGCTGTATGGCGTGAGCATGCGCGGCGACGGCATCACGGGAGTGATCAGCCAGCGGCTGCGGGAGCGCGAGTCCGCCTGATCTCATGTAAGGGACCTCCGGTGTTGATCGCACTGGCGGTCTCGGGTTGCATGAGCAGCCCGGCTGGTCCGGTGGGTGGCGTCGAGTTCTGTCTCTGGGGGTCGTGCCTTGATGGTGCGAGGCCTCGTTGATCTGATTGCCACCGCTGGCCCGGTCACGGATGTCCCGGATGAGGGAAGTGGGTCGACCCGTGCGAGGTCGGGCTCGCTTGCAGCACATGAGTGGGAGCCGGCACCGGGAACCTCCGGGCGGCGCTTCGCGCGCGTGGGGCCGTGACCGTCGATCATCGCGCCGCTTCCGCGGCCGGTCGGAAGTCAGCAGTCTGGTCGACGGCACGGAGGAGCACACATGATCAGCACAGCGGAGCGACGCCTGGTCGGGGTGGACCTGGGCATCGCCAGCGACCACACCGTACGGGTGCTGCGCGGGGACGGCAGCGAGGTGTGCCGGCGGCGGGCCCGCCCGACGGTGGAAAGCCTGACCCGGTTGGAGGCGGCGGCGTTGGCCGGGGCGCCGGCGGGCACCCGGCTGGAGGTCGTGGTGGAGCCGACCGGGCCGGCGTGGCTGCCGGTCGCGGTGTTCTTCACCACCCGCGGCCACCGGGTGTTCCGGGTGGCC
>JADGOU010000212.1 GCA_017882835.1 Frankiaceae bacterium
GCCGGCGGCGGCGGCCTGCCCGGGAGTGAGACCGACCGCGTAGGCCGGCGGATCGGTGTAGACCGCCCGCGGGATGGCCCGGTAGTCCGCCCGGCGCGGCCGGCCGAGCAGGTTGGCGGCGACCACGCGGCCCTGGTAGCTCGCGGTGTGGGTGTACGGCGCGATCCCGGTCACATCGCCGGCGGCCCAGACGTGTTCCTGCCCGCGCACCCGGCAATGGTCGTCGAGGTCAAGGCCGCCGTCGGCCGCTATACCGAGCGTCTCCAAGCCCAGGCCGGCCAGGTTCGGCGCTCGGCCGGTAGCCAGCAGGACCCGGTCCGCCGTGACTGTCCGGCCGTCATCGAGCGCCACGACCAGGCCATCGGCGCTCGGTGCGCAGCGGGCAGCGTGCACGCCGAGGTGGACGTCGACCCGGTCTGCGGTGAGGATCCGGTGCAGCGCCTCCCCGACGAAGGCCGGCTCCCGCTCGTGCAACCGCGACGCCGGGTCGAGCACGGTCACTGCCACGCCGTACCGGGCGAAGACCTGCGCCAGCTCGCAGCCGACCGGACCGCCGCCGAGCACGATCAACCGGCCCGGCAGCTCCGCGGCGGACAGCGCCTCGTCGCTGGTCCAGGTCGGGACGTCGGCCAGCCCCTCGACCGGCGGTGTCATCGCCTGCGAGCCGGTCGCAATCACCAGGTCGCGGTAGCCCAGCTCGGTCGGTGCGGCGCCGTTCGGCGACCGGACCGGGACAATTCCTGGCCCGGCGACGCGACCGAACCCGCGCCGCAGGTCCACGCCGCGCGCGGTCAGCGACTCGGCCGCCGCGGTGTCGTCCCGGTGCTCGGCAACGGCGTCGCGACGGGCAACCGCGGTGGCGTACGCGGCCGCGTGGTCACCCGCGTTCGGCTCCGTGGCGGTCCCGCCCAGCCACGCCGCCCGGGCCAGCCCGGCGCGGACGGCCGCGGCCCGCAGCAGAACCTTGCTGGGCATGCACGCGACGTACGGGCACTCGCCGCCGACCCGCAGCGCCTCGACCAGCGCGACGCGGCGGCTGGCGTCGGCGAGCTGCCCGGCCACCGTCTCACCCGCCGAGCCGGCCCCGAGGACAACGACGTCGTACGCCAGCACGAGCTCAGTCCTGCCCGGCAATCTTCCGGTTGCTGGCTCGCACCCGCATCGGGTCCGGGGCCACCGCATCCGGCCGACGCTGCCGGAACGCCTGCTCGAGCTCCAGCATCCTGTTCGGGTGCGCCTCGAGCGCGGCTTCGGTGCCGTTGAAGAACGTCTCGGAGCGGGTCTCGTGCAGGTGCCGTAGCTCCCGTTCCAGGGTCTCGTCGTTGAGGTCGGCGGCCGGGATTCCCATGTCTGATCCTCCAAGCGGGCGGTTCGCTGCGATGCCCTTCCGGACGATGCGCTTCCGGACGATGCGCTCGCCATACCCGGGCCAACCGGGCGGCACGCGCGCGGCGCCATCGGGAGAGGCCGATGGTGTGGTCGGCGCTCGGCGCCGACGACGAGGCGATCGCTACCGCCTGACTGAGGCCTCCGGACGAGCGGATCAGGACGGCAGCGGTACGCCGGGGTGCAGCGCGGGCGCGAACAGGTCCCCGGCCCGCTCCACCCGGGCCAGCACCGCGTCGGAGGTAAAGACCAGGTCGTCGGCGCTGTGGCAGGACTCGACCTCGTCCCAGCTGATCGGAGTGGAGACGGTCGGGCGCGGTCGGGCGCGCAGCGAGTAGACGGCCACTGTGGTCTTGGCCGCGCTGTTCTGGCTCCAGTCCACCAGCACCTTGCCCGGGCGCAGCGCCTTGGTCATCCGCCAGACCACCAGGTCGGGGTTCTCTTGCTCCAGGCGCTGGGCCAGCGCCCGGGCGTAGGCCGACGTGCGCTCGGCGGACGTCTCCGGCAGCGGCACGTAGAGTTGCAGGCCCTTGGAGCCGCTGGTCTTGGGGTAGGCGGCCAGCCCGTCCGCGGCCAGCGCCGCGCGCAGCAGCCCGGCCACCATGCAGCACTCCACGATCGTCGCCGGCGGACCGGGGTCGAGGTCGAAGACCATCAAGTCGGCGCCGCCGGCCTCGCCGCCGGAGTCCACCCGCCACATCGGCACGTGGAACTCCAGCGACGCCAGGTTGGCGGCCCACACCAGCGTCGGTAGGTCTCCCAGGACGGCGTAGGTGATCGTCTCCCGGTTCTTGGTGCTGCCCGGGCTGGCGAGCGTCACCCGGCGCACCCAGTCCGGAGTGCTGTTCGGCGCGTTCTTCTCGAAGAAGAAGCCGCCGTCGACGCCGTTGGGGTAGCGCTTGAAGGTCAGCGGCCGGCCGCGCACGTGCGGCAGCAACACCGGCGCGACCCGGGTGTAGTACTCGATCACCGCCGCTTTGGTTAGGCCGGTTTGCGGATACAGCACCTTGCCCAGGTTGGTCAGGACCAGCGCGCGGCCCTCGACCTCGACGGCGACCTTGGCCGCGGCCGGGCTCACCCGGGCGACCGGCGGTCAGGGCTCACGGCGTACCTCCGCCGGCTCCTTGTCCGAGCGCAAGCCGCGCCAGGAGGGGTGGCGCAGCCGGCGGTCGCGGGTCCACTCGCCGAACTCCACCTCGCCGACCAGGCTGGGTGCCACCCAGACCGCGTCCCGGGCGTCCGGCCGCGGCAACTCGTCGGCAAACGGGCTGGTTCGTTGGCGCAGTGGTGCCAGCCGGTCGGCGAGGTCGCGCAGCGCCGCATCGGTGAAGCCGGTGCCCACGTGCCCGGCATAGACCAGCCCGTCGTCGGTCCGGACGCCGAGCAGCAGCGAGCCGATGGTGTCGGCGCGCCGGCCCTGACCCGGCTTCCAACCACCGATGACGACTTCCTGGGTTCGCAGGTTCTTGACCTTGATCCAGGCCTCCGAGCGCCGGCCCGGCTGGTACGGCGAGTCCAGCCGCTTGGCGACGATGCCCTCCAAGCCCTGCTGCACCGACGCCGCGAGCACCTGCCGACCGCCGCCGCGAAACCACGGCGTGGTCTGCCAGGCGGGGCCGGACAACTCGAGCGCGTCCAGTAGCGCGCGGCGCTCAACGTAGGGCAGAGCGGTCGGATCGCGGCCGTCGAGGTGCACGACGTCGAAGGCCAGGAAGGTCACCGGCACTTGGGCGGCGAGTCGGCGGACGTCCGCCGGCTTGGTGACGTGCATCCGCGACTGCAGGACGCCGAAGCTCGGCCGGCCGACTTCGTCCAGCGCCACCACCTCCCCGTCCAGCACCAGCTGACGGGTGCCGAGCGATGCCGCCATCGCCCGCAGCTCCGGGTAGGAGGCGGTCACGTCCCGGTCGTTGCGCGAAAGCGCGCGGGCGCGGCCACCCTGGACGTAGACCATTGCCCGCACGCCGTCCCACTTCAGCTCAAAGCCGTAGCGCTCGTCGTCGCGCTCCGCCGGCAGCGCGCCGGCGGTCGCCAGCATCGGGCGCACCAGCTCCGGCAGCGGCTGCCAGTCCGGGAGTGGTGGCGGGTCCATTCGGTGGATCATCCAGTTCTTGCCGCGGATGGGGAAGAGCACGTAGCGGCCGCTGACCCGGGCACCGTGCAGCACGACCTTAACCTCGCGGTCGGTCCACTTCTCGGTCTGATACGTGCCGCGGTCCCAGATGGCCACCTGACCCCCGCCGTACTCCCCGGCTGGGATGTCGCCGGCGAACCCGGCGTAGGACAGCGGGTGGTCCTCGGTGTGCACCGCCAGGTGGTTGGTCCGCGGGTCCAGCGGCAGCCCCTTGGGGACCGCCCAGGAGACCAGGACGCCGCCCCGCTCCAGCCGAAAGTCCCAGTGCAGCGCAGTTGCGTGGTGCTCCTGGATCACGAAGGTGTCGCCCCGCCCATTCCGCAGCCGCCCGGCCGGCAGCGGTCCGGGTGGTGGCACCGGCTCCGGTGTCCGCCCGGGATCGCGCTTGGCGCGGTAGGGGTCCAGCGGCCGGGTCACGAGATGAAACCTTCCCCCGCACTGGCGTTTCGGCGATCGGCGGGTGAGGATGTCGGGCGGCATACGGCCTGGTCGGGGGGGTACGACTGGGTCGCAGCGCTCCATCCGACGGACGGCGAGGCAGGCATGCGCAGCATCTGGAAGGGCGCGATCTCGTTCGGCCTGGTCACCATACCGGTCAAGCTCTACGCCGCGACCCAGGAGAACGACGTGTCGTTCCACCAGGTGCACCGGGAGGACGGCGGTCGGGTCCGCTACCAGCGGGTCTGCTCGGTGGACGGCCAGGAGGTGTCGTACGGCGACATCGCCAAGGGCTACGAGCTGCCCAGCGGCGAGACGGTGGTGCTCACCGACTCCGACTTCGCCGACCTGCCGCTGACCACCAGCCGGACGATCGACGTGCTGCAGTTCGTGCCGCTGGAGCAGGTCGACCCGATCTTCTTCGCCAAGAGCTACTACCTCGAGCCGGACAAGACCGGCACCAAGCCCTACGTGCTGCTGCGGGAGGCGCTGGAGAAGTCCGGCAAGGTAGCCCTGGTGAAGGTGGCACTGCGGCAGCGGGAGTCGCTGGCGACGCTGCGGGTGCGCGACGGCGTGTTCGTGCTCGAGGTCATGCTGTGGCCGGACGAGATCCGGACGCCGGACTTCGGGTTCACCGACGAGGACGTGGCGGTCCGGCCGCAGGAGCTGGCGATGGCCGCTTCGCTGATCGACAGCCTGACCGGGGACTTCGACCCGGCGCAGTACACCGACGGCTACCGGGCAGCGCTGGAGGCGCTGATCGAGGCGAAGATTCAGGGCCACGAGGTGGTGGCCCCGACCGCGGAGCAGCCGACCACCGGCACCGTTGTGGACCTGATGGCGGCGCTGCGCGCGTCGGTGGACGCCGCTCGTCGAGGCGGCTCCGATCCGGTCGTGAGCGTCGTGGCGGACTCGCCGGACGCTGCCGAGGACGCCGGCGCAGCGGGTACCGACGCGGCGGACACAGCCGGGCCGAAGCGTCGGCGGCGCACGGCGGCCGCGTCCGGCGCCAAGTCCGCCGCTTCAGCTACGGCCACGGCCCCAGCGACCAAGGCGGCCCCAGCGACCAAGGCGGCCCAGGCGGCCAAGCGGCCGACGGCGCGCACGAGCGGGCAGCCGACGACAACGGCTCCCGCGACCACCGCGAGGTCGACCGGCAGGTCGACGAAGACGACCCCGGCGCCGGTAGCCGACGGGCCCGCCAAGCCGGCTCGGGCCAAGGCCGGCTCCCGGCGCAAGACCGCCTGAGAAGCGGTCGGCCATCGGCTACGGCCGGCGGCTAACAACCCAGGGACGGGCGCTTGACATCCTCCCCGCCCTGAAAGGACGGGGATTCCAACTACGCGACCCGGAGGGAAGCGTGCTGAGGTTCACGGTTCACGGTTCACCGGCCCGGCCA
>JADGOU010000213.1 GCA_017882835.1 Frankiaceae bacterium
ATCGGGTTGCTCGGTGTCGCCCTCGCCTTCGGCCTGACGGTGCTCACCATGGCGTACGCCTTCGGCCACGTCTCGGGCGGCCACTTCAACCCGGCCGTCACGGTCGGGCTCTGGGTGGGCGGCCGGTTCAACGCCCGCGACGTGTTGCCCTACATCGGCACGCAGGTGGTTGCGGGCATTGCCGCCGCCGGGGTGCTGCTCGCCATCGCCACCGGAAAACCCGGCTACTCGATCGGCACCAATGGTCTAGCCGCAAACGGCTACGGCAGCCACTCGCCCGGGGGCTATAGCCTGGCGTCGGGATTACTCACCGAGATCGTCATGACGGCCGCGTTCCTGGTCGTGATCCTGGCGGTCACCGGCCGCGGAGCGCCGGCCGGCTTCGGGCCGCTGGCGATCGGGCTGGCGCTGACCTTGATTCACCTAATCAGCATTCCGGTCACCAACACCTCGGTGAACCCGGCCCGGTCGACCGGGCCGGCGATTTTCGTGCACGGCTGGGCGCTCAGCCAGTTGTGGCTGTTCTGGGTCGCACCTCTGGTCGGAGCCGCCCTGGCCGGCGTGGGCTTCCGGTACGTCTTCGAGGACAAGCGGCCGTTGGCATCGGAGGCACGCGGCCCGCGCGACGGTTGACTCGCCGCCGATGTACTTCGGGTCACGGGCTTGCTGCCGAGTCGTCCTCGACGTACGGACAGTGCCGACAGTCCCGGCTGCAGCAGAAGCCCCGGTCGACCAAGAACTGAGCGGTCAGGACGAACAGTCCCGACGACGGGTCGAGGTAGCCCAACTGACCGACCGCCAGCGCCGCCGCGTGGGCGGCCAGCACCCCCGGCCGGCCGGGGTGGCTCAACGGCAACCGAGACCGGGCTGGCACCGTCAGCGGCCGGTCAGCCAGTCGGCCGGGTTCCTCAGGCACCTGGGGAAGGCACCTGGGGAAGGCACCTGGGGAAGGCACCTGGGGAAGGCACCCGGGAAGCCTACGAGGCTGGCCGGGTGGCTCGGTCCCGCTACCGGTGAATGTGCTGCTGGCACGGATGCCGATCGCCGCGCATAAGCCCGTGGCGGGATGGCAGCCCGTGGCGGTGCGGCCGACCCGGTCCCCGGCCGCGTAGCCGGTGTCCGGGGAATACTCCGCCGGGCGCACCCGCGGGACCGTCCGGTGGGTCATTGGCGCTGTCGTCGGCCGGGTCCAACCCCTGCCGGGCGGCGCTGCGCAGCAACTGCAGGATCCGCGCCAGGGCCTCGCGGTCGGGCTCGGTCAGTCCGGCGAATACCTCGTCGAGGCTCGACTGCCGGTCCGAGCGAGTCCGGGCCAGCTCGGCGGTGCCAGCTGCGGTGATCCGCAGCAGGGTGGCCCGCCGGTCGTCGGGATCCGGCTCCCGCTCGAGCAACCCGTCGGCCTCCAGGGCGTCCACCATCGGGGTGACGGTACGGGGGACCACCCCGAGCCGGTGAGCGAGCTCGCCCATGCGCTGTGGCGAGTCGGTGTCGAGTGCGGCCAGCAAAGCGCTGCGAGCGAAGGTCAGGCGGCCGGCGCGGCGTTGCCAGCCGCCTTGGACGCGACCACGAGCCCGGAGCAGCTGGCCCACTCCGAGGAACGCCTCGGCCAGGGCCTCCGGACCGGTGCCGATTGGAGCGTCGGTCCACAACGTCGCGAGCCGGGCGCCACGCCGACCGTGACCGTGCCGGTGCGGCCCACGGCGAGCGCCATGAGCGCCGTGCTGGTCGTGCTGGTCGTGCTGATCGTGCTGATCGTGCTGATCGTGCTGATCGTGCTGGTCGTGCGGCCGGGGCGGCTGCCCCGGGGTAGGAGATGTGTTCTCCGTCATTACATCCTCCAAGTCGTTGAGTCCTGCTCACTGTACGCCGTACTCAATGAGATCGGTACGGCGGATATTCCGGGGTTGGTTAGCCGTTAGGCCGGACGGGCTCCACGGACACTCCAGGGCGGCCGTTCCGATGTCCTCGACGCTGGCGCGTCGGGTACCCTGATCCCCGGCACGTCGGTGGACGGGCCGCTTCTGCGTGCCTGGCGGTTGTGTCGCTGCGCCGGCAGGGCAGCAACGGAGCATCTCGTCGAGGTAGTCAGGGGTTTGAGCGTGTACGCGATCGTCCGCACCGGAGGCAAACAGCACAAGGTCACCGTGGGCGACGTCATCACGGTCGAGAAGCTGCCCGGCGATCCCGGCACCGGGGTGGCGCTGCCGGCCCTGCTGGTGGTGGACGGTGACGCCGTAACCTCCGACGCCGCCGCTCTGTCGGGGGTGGCCGTGACCGCCGAGGTGGTTGGCCAGACCAAGGGGCCGAAGATCAACATTCTCAAGTACAAGAAGAAGACCGGGTACCGCAAGCGGCAAGGGCACCGCCAGCACCTGACTCAGCTGCGGGTCACCGGCATCGAGACCGGGAAGTAGTCGGCCATGGCACACAAGAAGGGCGCGTCCTCCAGCCGGAACGGCCGGGACTCCAACGCCCAGCGCCTCGGCGTCAAGCGGTACGGCGGGCAGGTGGTCAAGGCCGGCGAGATCATCGTTCGGCAGCGCGGGACGCACTTCCACCCGGGGGACGCTGTCGGCCGCGGTGGCGACGACACGCTGTTCGCGCTCGCGCCGGGCGCGGTGTTGTTCCACACCAAGCGTGGCCGCAAGACCATCAGCATCGTCTCGCCCGCTGCGACGTCAGCCGATTCGGCCGCCGAGCCGATCGCCGAGCCGGTGGGGGCGTAGTTCCGGCCATCAGCGGATGACGACGTTCAAGGACTGCGTCGTCCTGCATGCCTCGGCCGGCGATGGCGGCCACGGCTGCGCGTCCATTCATCGAGAGAAGTTCAAGCCGCTCGGTGGCCCGGACGGTGGGGACGGCGGGTCCGGCGGAGATGTCGTTCTCGTCGTGGACCGCAACGTCGCCAGTCTGCTCGACTACCACTTCCATCCACACCAGCGGGCGGGGTCCGGCAAGCCGGGGCAGGGCGGGAACAAGTCGGGCTCGACCGGGCACTCGCTGGAGCTGCCGGTGCCGGACGGGACGGTCGTGCGTACCGCGGATGGCACGCTGCTCGCGGATCTGGTCGGCGACGGAACTCCCCACGTCGTCGCCCGCGGTGGCCGCGGCGGTTTGGGCAACGCCTCGCTGGCCTCCCCGCGGCGGCGGGCTCCCGGGTTCGCGCTGCTCGGCGAGCCCGGCGAGCACGGCGACGTCATCCTCGAGCTCAAGAGCGTCGCGGATGTCGCGCTGGTGGGCTTTCCCAGCGCCGGGAAGTCCTCGCTGATCGCCGTCCTGAGCGCCGCCCGGCCGAAGATCGCCGACTATCCGTTCACCACCCTGGTCCCGAACCTGGGCGTCGTGAGTGCCGGTGGCACAGATTTCACCGTCGCCGACGTGCCGGGCTTGATCCCCGGGGCGAGTGCGGGCAAGGGCCTGGGCCTGGAGTTCCTCCGCCACGTCGAGCGCTGCGCCGTGCTCGTGCACGTGGTCGACTGCGCCACCCTGGAGCCGGGCCGGGACCCGGTCAGCGACATCGAGACCATCGAGGCCGAGCTGGCGGCGTACGGCGGGTTGGCCGACCGACCGCGGCTGGTGGCACTGAACAAGGTCGACATCCCCGAGGCGGCCGAGCTGGCCGAGCTGGCCGGCCCCATGCTCGCGGCCCGGGGGCTGCGGGCGCTGGAGGTCAGTGCCGTCTCCCGCGCCGGAATGCGCGAGTTGAGCTACGCCCTGGCTGAGGCCGTGAGCGCCGTGCGGGCGGCCCGGCCCGCCGCCGAAGCGACCCGAATCGTGCTCCGGCCGACGGCCGTCGACGACGCTGGTTTCACGGTCGACGCCGGCCCGGACGGCTTCGTGGTGACCGGTGCCAAACCGCAGCGCTGGGTTCGCCAAACCGACTTCAGCAACGACGAGGCCGTCGGCTACCTCGCGGACCGACTGGCCCGGCTCGGAGTAGAAGCCGCCTTGGCCGACGCCGGAGCGCAACCGGGCGCGCAGGTGGTGATCGGCGACGTCGGCTTCGACTGGCAGCCGACCACGCTGGCGGGCGTGGACGTCGATTTCGGTCGCCGGGGTACCGACGCCCGCCTGGACACGTCGCCGCGACCGCGAGCCGATCAGCGGCTGGCGGCCAAGCGGGCGCGGCGCCCGGACCGGTCCCGGGCGCCTGAGCCGGACGACTCGGCACCGTGAGCCTGGTCGCCCGTCCCGACATCGGCACCGCCCGTCGGGTGGTGGTCAAGGTCGGGTCCAGCTCGCTCAGCACGGCGCGCGGCGGACTGGACGGTGCCCGGGTCGACGTCTTGGTCGAGGCGCTGGCCGGGCGCCACGCCGGCGGCACCCAAATGGTGCTGGTGTCGTCCGGGGCGGTCGCCGCCGGGCTCGCGCCGTTGGGGCTGCGCCGCCGGCCTCGTGACCTGGCCACGCTGCAGGCGGCGGCCAGCGTCGGCCAGGGTCAGTTGGTCGAGCGGTACGCCGCCTCTTTCGGCCGGTACGGCCTGCGGGTTGGCCAGGTGCTGATCACTGCTGAGGACGTGGTCCGCCGGGCGCACTACCGCAATGCCCGCCGCACGCTGGACCGGCTGCTGACACTGGGCGTCGTACCGGTGGTGAACGAGAACGACGTGGTGGCCACCGCCGAGATCCGGGTCGGCGACAACGACCGGCTGGCCGCCCTGGTGGCGCACTTGGTCAGCGCCGACGCGCTGGTGCTGCTCTCCGACGTTGACGGCCTGTATGACGGCGACCCACGCCACCCGGGCGCCCGGCTGGTGCCGTCGGTGACCGGGGAGGCCGACCTGGCCGGGATCGGGTTTGGTAGGCCGGGCGCCGTCGGCGTCGGTAGCGGTGGGATGGGCGCCAAGGTCGACGCTGCCCGGGTGGCGACCGCCGCCGGCGTACCGGTGATCGTGGCGGCGGCAGCGGCGGTCGGTCCGGCGCTGGCCGGTGCTGCGGTGGGGACCTACTTCGCCCCGACCGGCCGACGGACGACCTCCCGGCTGCTATGGCTGGCGCACGCCTCGACGCCCCGCGGCTCGCTGTCGCTCGACCCGGGTGCGGTGGCCGCGGTCGTCGACCGGCGGCTCTCGCTGCTGCCCGCCGGCGTGACCGGCGTGCACGGGGAGTTCTCCGCCGGCGACCCGGTGGACCTGGTGGACGAGCGCGGTGCGGCAGTCGCACGCGGGCTGGTCAACTACGACGCGACGGAACTACCCGAGCTGCTGGGGCGCTCGACTCGCGAGCTGGCGGTGGCGCTGGGACCGGGGTACGAGCGGGAGGTCGTGCACCGCGACGACCTGGTGCTGCTGCCTCGCTGAGGGGGTGGCACCTT
>JADGOU010000214.1 GCA_017882835.1 Frankiaceae bacterium
CGGCGCAGCGTCGTCGCGATCCGCGCCGCCGATACCGACGCGGCGACCGCAGGGTGGCCGCGACGGCAAGGACCGCGCGAGCATCGGCGCTGGCCAGGTCCGCCCCCGAACTCCAGGCCAAATCCCGGCACGCCTACCTCGCCAGCCTCGGCCGCTACGTCCAGCTTGGCGAACAGACCTCCGCACAGGTCACCGCCAACGCCGACCCCGCCGCCCGCCGCAAACCCCGCTGACCCGCATCGGAACGGTGGATGGCGGTAACTCCGCCCGCGTCGGCCCGCTAACGCCACTGGCCGTTCGGTTGTTGCTCAAGCCCCGACCCTTGCGGACAGCGACCCGGATCTACTTCTCCTCGGCGGCGTGGTGGAGGGCGTCTCTGACGATGTGGGCGACGTGAGCGTCGGTGAGTAGATAGACGACCTCACGGCCTCGGCTCTTGGTGCCGACTAGTCGTGCCGCCCGCAGCACTTTCAGGTGTTGGCTGACGAGCGGTTGAGCGATCCCGAGCGTGTCGACAAGGTCGTGGACGCAGCGTGGCCCGTCCGCCAGCACGTCGATTAAGGCGAGTCGAACAGGAGCCGTCAGTGCTCTCAGGAGGTTGCTGGCGGGCTGGTAGTCGTCGACCGAAACGGCATCGTGTGCGGCGACATCCTCGTGCGGTTCGACGGGTTCGACGCTGACCATGGGGACCTCCATGCACAGATGCGCATTAGACAATAGAGATCACAACGGTCTCCACTCGTGGTCGAACTAACGGCGACGAGAAGGATCAGGCATGATCAAAAGGCAGACGGGGTGGTGGTGGATCGGGGTACTCGCTGCCCTGTTGATCGTATCGGCCTGTGGGACTGCTGGTAGCAAGCCGGCGAGCTCCGGTACCGGAGCCGTACCGGGTCGGATCCGGCTTCGCACGGCTCGTGCCCGCCACCTTCCCGGGCGGGCTGCCTGTTGGCGTCGTCGATGTCGCCTACTCGGTCGACACCAGCGCCTGCCGGCCCTGGCTCGTCAGCGACGTCCCGACGGTCGGACCCCTCGCCGCACTGCAGTGCGCTCAACCCAGGGGGACTGGCGATGACCAACGGCTTGATGGCGCGGGGACCGCGGCGCGCCCGGCGGCGCTTCGTTGTCGGGGCGGTCGCCGCCACGTCGGCGGGGGTGCTGGCACTGACCGCCTGCGCCACGTCCTCGGGGGCGAGACCGGGTTCCGGGCGGCCGAGCGGCGGCACAGTGATCACCGTCGTGGCGACGACCAACGCGTGGGGCAGCATCGCCGCCCAGCTGGGCGGCACGCACGTCCGAGAGACCTCGCTGATCACGAACCCGGACACCGACCCGCACGACTACGAGCCCACCCCGGCCGACGCGCGCACCATCGCCGGGGCGCAGGTAGTGGTGAAAAACGGCGTCGGGTACGACCCGTGGGCGGACAAGCTGCTGGCCGCCAACCCGGTCCCCGGCCGGGTTGTGCTCGACGTCGGCGAGTTGGTCCACGTGCCCGACGGCGGCAACCCGCACCGCTGGTACTCCCCGCCCGACGTCCGCACGGTGGCCGATCAGATCACCGCCGACTACACGGCCGCCGACCCGGCCGACGCAGCCTACTTCGACGCCCAGAAGCAGACCTTCCTCACCCAGGGGTTGGCGCGCTACAACCAGCTGATCTCCGACATCAAGGCCACCTACGCGGGCACGCCGGTCGGGGCCAGCGAGTCGATCTTCTCCCCGCTCGCGGCGGCGCTCGGGCTGAGCCTGATCACCCCGCCGAGCTTCCTGAAGGCCATCAGCGAGGGCACCGACGTCTCCCCCGCGGACAAGGCGACGATCGACCAGCAGATCGCGACCGGGGCCATCAAGGTGTACGTGTTCAACAGCCAGAACAGCACCCCGGACGTGGCCGCCCAGGTCACGGACGCAAAGCAGCGTGGCATCCCGGTCAGCGCGCTCACCGAGACGCTGACCCCGGCCACGGCCAGCTTCCAGGACTGGCAGTCCGCGCAGCTGGTCACCCTGCAGGCCGCGCTGCACCAGGCCACCGGCAGATGAGCGGCAACCCCGGGCAGCTCCGGGTGGACGCGGTCGGGCCGGTGTCGGACTCCGCCGCGGCGCTGCCCGCACCGGCGGTGGAGTTGACCGACGTCGCCGCGCGGCTGGGAGGGCATCGCGTGTTCTCCTACGTCACGCTGACGGTGCGGCCGGGTGAGTTCGTCGCCCTGCTCGGCCCCAACGGTGCCGGGAAGTCGACCCTGCTGAAGGTGATCCTCGGGTTGGTCGGCCACACCACGGGAACGGTGACGGTGCTGGGGGCGCCGGCCGGGCGGCGCAACCGGGCGATCGGGTACCTGCCGCAGCGCCACGCCTTCGACGCCGACACCCGCATCCGCGGGATCGACATCGTCCGGCTCGGCCTCGACGGGCACCGGTGGGGCACCCCGGTCCCGCTGCTGTCCCGCCTGCTGCGGCCCGCCCACCACCGCCAAGCCGGCCAGCGGCTGGCCGAGGTGATCGACCTCGTCGGGGCCGGCGCCTACGCGCGGCGCCCGATCGGGCAGTGCTCCGGCGGCGAGCAGCAACGGCTACTGATCGCCCAGGCCCTGATCCGCCGCCCCGAGCTGCTCATCCTCGACGAGCCCCTCGACAGTCTGGACGTGCCCAGCCAGGCCGGTATCAGCGCCCTGATCCAAGACATCTGCCGCACCCAGCGGGTTGCGGTGCTCATGGTCGCCCACGACGTGAACCCGATCCTGCCCTACCTCGACCAGGTCATCTACCTCGCCCGCGGGGGAGCGGTGATGGGCCGCCCCGCCGAGGTGATCACCTCCGACACGCTGACCACGCTCTACGGCACCCCGGTCGACGTGCTGCGCGACCGAGCCGGGCGGCTGGTAGTCGTCGGCCAGCCCGACGCCCCGGCCCATCACCCCGGCCCGAGCCGGTGAGCCGGACCGGGGAGCGCTGATGCAGCCGCACCTGAGCTGGGACCTGGTCGAAGACGTGCGGCAGATGCTGGCGTTCCCGTTCATGGTCAACGCGCTGCGGGCGGGCACCCTGGTTGCGGTGGTCGCCGGGGCGATCGGCTGGGTGATGGTGCTGCGCCGGCAGAGCTTCGCCGGCCACACCCTCGCCGTGGTCGGGTTCCCCGGCGCGGCGGCTGCGATCTGGCTCGGGGTCGCCACCGGCTGGGGCTACTACGGGGCCTGCATCGCCAGCGCGCTGGTGATCGCGGCACTGCCGCCCTCGGCCCGTCGCGGCGGGCTCGGCGGGTTCGGCGAGGAGTCCGCAGTGATCGGCACCGTGCAGGCCTTCGCGCTGGCCTGCGGGTTCCTGTTCGTCTCCCTCTACCACGGGTTCCTGTCCGGGCTGACCAACCTGCTGTTCGGCACGATCTCCGGGGTCACCGGCACCCAGGTCCAGGTCCTGCTGCTGGCCGCCCTGCCGTGCCTGGTCGTGCTGGCGGTCCTGGGCCGGCCGCTGCTGTTCGCCTCGATCGACCCGGACCTTGCCGGCGCACGGGGCGTCCCGGTCCGGCTGGTCGGGGCGCTGTTCCTGCTCATGCTCGCCGTCGCCGCCGCCGGCACCAGCCAGATCACCGGCAGCCTGCTGGTCTTCGCGTTGCTGGTCACCCCGGCCGCCACCGCGCACCGGCTCACCGCCCGCCCAGCCCTCGGCGTCGGGTTGTCGGTCGGGTTCGCACTGGTCGCGAGCTGGGTCGGGATGACCGTCGCGTTCTACTCCCCGTACCCGATCGGGTTCTGGGTCACCACCGTCACCTTCGCCGGCTACCTGCTGGCCACCGGATGGCGCCTCGCCGCCGACCGCGTCGGCCAGCGGCGCCGCCCGGGGTCGGCCGTGGCCTCCGCCGCCGCGCGAGGGATGCCGGCATGAGCGGCCTCGCGGCACTCGGTGTCCTCCGGACCGGCGGGCACGACCCGGCCAGCGGGCTGGCGCACATGCTCAGCCACCCGTTCATCGTGCACGCACTGGTCGCCGGGACGGCCGTCGCCGCGGTCTGCGGGCTGGCCGGCTACTTCGTGGTGTTGCGCGGGCAGGTCTTCGCCGGTGACGCGCTCGGCCACGTCGCCTACACCGGCGCCCTCGCCGCCCTCGCCGCCGGCATCGACCCGCGCCTGGGATTGTTCGCGGCCACCATCGCCGTCGGGTTCGGCCTCGGCCTGCTCGGCGGCCGCGGCGCCGCCAACGACGTCGCGATCGGCACCATCTTCGCGTGGGTGCTCGGGCTCGGGGTGTTCTTCCTCGCCTACTACACCACCCATGCCAGCACCGGCAACAGCACCGCCAACGTCACCGTGCTGTTCGGCAGCATCTTCGGCCTCAGCGCGGGCGCCGCAGCCACCGCCGCCCTCATCGCCGTCGGGCTGACCGCGCTCCTGCTGCTGATCGGCCGGCCGCTGATGTTCGCCACCCTCGACCCCGCCGTCGCCGTCGCCGCCGGAGTGCCGGTCCGACTGCTCGGCCCGCTTTTCCTCGCCCTCGTCGGCGCCACCGCCGCCGAAGCCACCCAGGTCATCGGCGCGCTCCTGCTGCTGGGGCTGCTCGCCGCGCCCGCCGCCGCCGCCCAGCACCTCACCGACCGGCCCTGGACGGGACTGTGGCTGTCCGCCGGTCTGGCCGTCACCTCGGTCTGGGCCGGAGTGACCATCACCTACGCCGCCCCCCGGATCCCGGCCAGCTTCGCGATCATCGCGGTGGCGACCGCGCTTTATGCCACTGCCCTGCTGACCCCCCGCCTGCGGGCCGGACCAGGCCGGACGACGATCCGGCCCGGCGCGGCCAGCCCGGACCCGAGCAGGGCCGCGGCCGCGGGCCGATCAGCTAGCGGCGGTCGGGACGCGGTCAGCGACGGGCGCGACCTCGGGCGGCCGCGAGGGCGGCCGGCCGTCGGCCGGCGTCGGCCGGCGGTTGCTGTCGCGGCCGGCGGACCGAGGCGGCCGGGGAGGCGCTGACCGCGGCGATGTCGGCCGCGGTGGGCGGCAGGTGCTGTCCGCGGTCGAGGTCGTCGCGCCGGTCCCGGCCGCGGAGTCGACCCAGCGGCTCGGTGTCGGGGTCGAGGGCGTCGACGACGGCCGTGCGCAGCAGGCTCTCGTCGAGTCCGGTGCTGTCGGCGACCGCGGCGATCTCCCGTTCCCAGCTGGCGGTGGGCGCCTGGATGATGACGGCGGCGGCGCTGCGGGCCGCGGTGACGCGGTCCTCGGCCCACCGCAGCTCGCGGCCGGCGAGGGCCTGGTCGACGAGCTGGCGGCCCATCGGCTGGGCCAGGGCGAGCCGGTCGACGAGGGCGGCGGGGCCGTG
>JADGOU010000215.1 GCA_017882835.1 Frankiaceae bacterium
GGCGTACGGGTCATCGACGTCGGCACGTTCCTCGCCGGCCCCTACGCCGCCAGCATCATGGGCGAGTTCGGTGCCGAGGTCATCAAGGTCGAGCACCCGATCTCCGGTGACCCGATGCGCCGCTTCGGCGTACCGACCAAGCGCGAGGACGCGACACTGGCCTGGCTCAGCGAGGCCCGCAACCGCAAGTCGGTCACCATCGACCTGCGACAGCGGCGCGGCGTGGAGCTGTTCCTCAAGCTGGTCGCCAAGAGCGACGTTCTGGTGGAGAACTTTCGCCCGGGCTCGATGGAGTCGTGGGGCCTGGGCTGGGACGTGCTCAGCGAGGTCAACCCCGGCCTGGTCATGCTCCGGGTTTCCGGTTTCGGCCAGACCGGCCCCTACCGCCGCCGTCCGGGCTTCGCCCACGTCGCGCATGCCTTCGGCGGCCTGTCCTACCTCGCCGGTTTTCCCGGCGAGTCGCCGGTGGTGCCGGGCTCCGCGCCGCTCGGTGACTACCTGTCGAGTCTGTACGGCGCCATCGGCGTGCTGCTGGCCCTGCGCGACAGGGAGCGCAGTGGGCTCGGCCAGGTGATCGACATCGGCGGGTACGAGGCCGTCTTCCGCACGCTGGACGAGATGGCCGCGGCGTACGGAATGTTCGGCAAGATCCGCGAGCGAGAGGGCTCCGGCAGCTTCGTCGCCGTACCCCACGGCCACTTCCGCACCTCCGATGACCGTTGGGTGGCCATCGCCTGCACCACCGACAAGATGTTCGAGCGGATGGCGCAGGCGATGGACCGCCCTGAGCTGGCGTCGAGCCAGATTTACGGCGACCAGCGCAAGCGGCTGGCCGCCCGCGAGGAGGTGGACCGGATCGTCACCGAGTGGGCGAGCTCGCTGACCAGGCAGGAGTTGCTGGAGCGGTGTCTGGCCAACGAGGTGCCGGTGGGCAAGCTCAACAGCATCGCCGACATCTTCGACGACGAGCACTATCAGGCCCGCGGCAACTTGGTCGAGGTTCAGGCCGAGGACGTCGGCCCGGTGGTCGTGCCGGGCGTGGTGCCGACACTGTCCGAGACCCCAGGTCGGATCACCAACCTGGGACCGCCGCTGGGCAACGCCACCGCGACCGTTATGCGCGAGCTGCTCGGGATGACCGCCGCCGAGATCCGCGAGCTGCGCCAGCAGCGGACGATCTGATGACGCTGCCCCCTACTCCCGAGGACAAGCTGCCGCTGGCCGGCCTGCGGGTGTTGGACCTGGCCACGGTCATCGCCGGCCCGTACTGCGCCGGCATCCTCGGCGAGTTCGGGGCCGAGGTGATCAAGGTCGAGAATCCGGTCGGCGGAGACGTACTCCGACACTTCGGGACGCCGACCAGCCGCGGTGACACGCTGACCTGGTTGTCCGAGGCGCGGAACAAGAAGTCGCTCACCCTCGACCTGCACCGTCCGGGGGGGGCAAAGGTGTTCAAGGACCTGGTGGCCCGCTCTGACATCGTCTGCGAAAACTTCCGCCCCGGAACCTTGGAGCGTTGGGGCGTGGGCTGGGAGGTGCTGCACGGCATTAACCCCGGTCTGGTGATGCTGCGCATCTCCGGGTACGGCCAGACCGGCCCGTACCGGGACCGGCCCGGCTTCGCCCGGATCGCTCACGCCGTCGGTGGCATCGCCTATCTGGCCGGCATGCCTCAGGGCACGCCGGTGACGCCGGGTTCCACCACCCTGGGCGACTACCTGTCCGGGCTGTATGGCTGCATCGGCGTACTGCTCGCCCTGCGGCACAAGGAGCAGACCGGCGAGGGACAGTACATCGACACCGCACTCTACGAGTCGGTGTTCCGGTGCACCGAGGAGCTGGCGCCGGCCTACGCCATGTACGGCACGGTCCGGGAGCGCCACGGCCCGCACCTGGAGACGGCCTGTCCGTACGGCCATTTCCCCACCCGGGACGGCGACTGGGTGGCCATCGCCTGCACCACTGACAAGCTCTTCGCCCGGCTGGCCGACGCCATGGGGCGGCCCGAGTTGGCCTCGAGCAACGTCTACGGCGACCAGCGGACCCGATTGAGCAACCGGCACGACGTCAACGAGATCGTGCGCGACTGGTGCGGCTCGCTGTCGCGCAAGGAGGTGTTGGAGCGCTGCAACGCGTACAGCGCGCCGGCCGTACCGCTGAACAACATCGCCGACATATTCGGCAACCGGCAGTTCCACGCCCGGCGCAACCTGGTCTCGATCGACGACGACGACCTCGGCGAGACGGTGATCGTGCCCAACGTGGTGCCCCGGCTGTCGCGGACGCCGGGCCGGATCAAGCACCTGGGACCCCGGCTGGGTCAGCACACCGACGAGGTGCTGCGCGAGGTGCTCGATCTCGGCGACGACGAGATTGCCGAGCTCCGGGCGCAGCGCGCCATCTAGCGGGCCAGTTGAGGCGCTGACCCGGCAGGCCGGCTGTCGGGGGCCGCGAGGATACTAGAAGCGACGACTCGTGGATCGCACGCCGCGGGTCACAGCCCGCTTCGCTCCACCACTGCTTCCGGAAGGGCGGCCGAACCATGGGACGTCTGGCGCAGACCGAAGGCCTCACCGACGTACAGCAGGAGATCATCTCCACGGTCCGGGGGTTCGTCGACAAAGAGATCATCCCCTACGCCACCGACCTCGAGCACAAGGACGAGTTCCCCGAGGCCATCGTCGAGGGCATGAAGGAGATGGGGCTGTTCGGCCTCATGATCGACGAGGAGTACGGCGGGCTAGGCGAGTCGCTGTTGACCTACGCGCTGGTGGTCGAGGAGATCGCCCGCGGCTGGATGTCGATCAGCGGTGTGATCAACACGCACTTCATCGTCGCGTACATGATCCGCCAGCACGGCACCGAGGCGCAGAAGCAGCACTTCCTGCCGCGGATGGCCACGGGTGAGATCCGTGGCGCGTTCTCGATGTCCGAGCCCGGCTGCGGGTCCGACGTCTCGGCGATCAAGTCCAAGGCCGTCCGGGACGGCGACGACTATGTGCTCAACGGCCAGAAGATGTGGCTGACCAACGGCGCCCGCGCCGGCGTGGTGGCGGTCTTGGTGCGCACCGACGAGGGCGCCGACTCGGTCTACAGGAACATGAGCACGATCTTGGTGGAGAAGGAGCCGGGCTTCGGCGCCGTCGGCAACGGCATCACCGTCCCCGGCAAGATCGACAAGATGGGCTACAAAGGCGTCGAGACCACCGAGCTGGTGCTGGAGAACACTCGGGTGCCGGCGTCCATGGTGCTGGGCGAGGCCCCGGGCAAGGGCTTCTACCAGATGATGGACGGGGTCGAGGTCGGTCGGGTCAACGTGGCCGCGCGCGGCTGCGGCGTCGCCCATCGGGCCTTCGAGCTTGGCATCGCCTACGCCCAGCAGCGGGTCACCTTTGGCAAGCCGATCGCCCAGCACCAGGCCATCCAGTTCAAGCTCGCCGAGATGGCTACCAAGGTCGAGGCGGCGCACCAGATGATGACCATGGCGGCGAAGAAGAAGGACGCCGGCGAGCGCAACGACCTCGAGGCCGGGATGGCGAAGTACCTCGCCTCGGAGTACTGCAGCGAGGTGGTGCAGGACTCCTTCCGCATCCACGGCGGCTACGGCTACTCCAAGGAGTATGAGATCGAGCGGCTCTACCGGGAGGCACCGATGCTGCTGATCGGTGAGGGTACCGCCGAGATCCAGAAGATGATCATCGGTCGGCGGCTGCTCGAAGAGTACAAGCTGCGCTGAGCTCCCGATAGCGCCTTTCACGCCTCCGCCCGAGTTTATGCTCGTGACGATGGCCCCGGGTGACGACGTCCTCGTCGCCGTCGAGGCGCACCTGCTCACCGTGCTCGGGCAGGACTCCGGCCGGGCCGGCGTGTCGTTTCTCGGTGCTGACCGGGTGGACGTGCTTCGGTTCGGCCCGGACGACGACGGGCTGGTGCGCTACGTCACGTTGGGGATGTCGCGGGCGCCGATGAGCGACCCGACGGCCACGGTCGCCGACCCGACCGGGCCGCGGGCCGAGTTGCTGCTGTCGGTGCACGGCCTGCACGACTCGGTGCTGCGCCGGCTGACCGTGCTGGCCGCCACCTCGGCGGTCGAGGGACTGATCGTGGCGCCGGGAACCTCGCTGACCCTGGGCGAGCCGCTGTGGGACGGCGCCCGGTTTGAGGCCGTGCTGGTGGTGGAAGCGGGTGGGCTGGTGCCAAACCTGGAGCTGGCGGCGCCGGCGGCGCCGGTGCGCTTCCTGCCGCTGCTACCCATGACCGCCGAGGAAGCGGCGTACAAGCGGGTGCATGGCGCCGCGGCGCTGCAGGAACAGTGGCTGCACGCTGGCACCGATTTGCGCGATCCCAGTCGGCGGACCGCGCCACTGCGCGCGCCGTCCTGACGCGGCGACCCCACTGCGGGTCACCGGCGCAGCGTGGGGCAGGATCGAGCGGGCGGCGGGTGGTTGGGACGCCACGGACGGGAAGGGACGCGCGATGCAGTTCGGTCGGTACTACGAGGAGTTCGAGGTCGGTGCGACCTATCTGCACTGGCCGGGCAAGACGGTGACGGAGTACGACGACCACCTGTTCTGCCTGCTGACGATGAACCACCACCCGCTGCACATGGACATCAACTACGCCGAGAAGACGTCGGACTTCAAGCGCAATGTCGTGGTCGGCAACTACATCTACTCGCTGCTGCTGGGCATGTCGGTGCCGGACATCTCCGGCAAGGCTCTGGCCAACCTCGAGGTCGAGTCGCTGCGCCACGTCGCGCCGACCTTCCACGGCGACACCATCTACGGGCAGACGACGGTGCTGGACAAGACCGAGTCGAAGTCCAAGGACGACCGCGGCGTGGTGTACGTCGAGACCAAGGGCTGCAATCAGAACGGCCGGCTGGTCTGCGTCTTCCGGCGCAAGGTGATGGTGCCGAAGCGGTCGTACGGCGACACCCGCGGCGGCGAGCAGCCGGGCCGGCCGGAGCTGGTGGAGTAGCCGGCCAGGCTCACTCGATGGCGTGCCAGGACCGCAGCGTCTCCAGCAGGCCAGGCACCAGTGGGGCCTCGACCAGCGCGGCCGGGCCGAACCATTCCGCTTCAGCCGCGTCGTCGCCGGCATGAAGCTGGCCGCCGCAGACCGTGGCGACGTAGTCAGCGATCTCGTACGTCACGTCGCCCGCTCCGGGGCGGCTGACCGTGCCGAGCAGTCGGCCGACGTCGACCTCCAGGCCGGTTTCCTCGCGCATCTCGCGGGCCACGGCCTGCTCGACCGTCTCGCCGGGCTCCAGCCGGCCGCCGGGCACGGACCACAAACCCT
>JADGOU010000216.1 GCA_017882835.1 Frankiaceae bacterium
ATGTCCGCCCCGGTGAAGACCGTCTGCCCGGAGGCGGACACCACCCGCTGCGGCGTCGGCGGGCTGGACTGGTAGGTCAGGAAGCCCATCAGGACCAGCACGAAGAAGCCGCTGAGCGAGACCAGCGCGGCGAGTTGCACCCACCCCTTGGACACCACGGGGGGACGCCGGGCCGCCGGAAGGATCGATGTGGACACGGGGCTCCTGGGGGAAGCCGGGGCGCGCACCCGCGAGGCGACGACGGACCGCAGCGACCGCGGTCGGCGGGGAGTGTCACGAGCCGGGGCAAGTTCAGTCACCTCATCCCGGCGAACTCCAGCGCGATCGTGGCCCGTCGGCGGTCGTAGCCTGAGTGACCATGACAGCGAAGGTTCCGACGGCGGGGACGGCCACAGTGCTGGTCGCGTCCAATCGCGGTCCGGTGAGCTTCGCGACCGCCGCCGACGGTTCGCTGGTGCTGCGCCGGGGTGGCGGCGGCCTGGTCTCCGGGCTGCGGCCGGTCGCCCGCTCCGGGGCGACCGTGTGGGTCTGCGCGGCGATGTCGGACGCGGACCGGCACGCGGCTGCGGCGGCTCCGGACGGCCACCTGCACCGCGCCGGCCACGACACCGGCGGCGCCACTGTGCAGATGCTCACCATCGAGCCGGCGACGTTCCACCTGGCGTACAACACCATCGCCAACTCGGTGTTGTGGTTCATCCACCACCACCTGTTCGACACCCCAAACCAGCCATGGTTCGACCGCCCGTTCCGTCGGGAATGGCAGGCCTACGTGACCTACAACGAGGTGTTCGCCAACGCGCTAGCGGCAGCGGCGGCTCCCCGCGCCGCCGTCGTCATCCAGGACTACCACCTGGCGCTGGTACCCGGACAGCTCCGCCAGCTGCGGCCGGACCTGCGGATCGGGCACTTCTCGCACACGCCGTGGGCGGCCCCGTCGTACTACCGAGTGCTCCCGGACGACGTCGGCCGCGAGCTGCTGCTGGGCATGCTGGCCGCGGACTGCGTGTCGTTTCTCTCCCCGCGTTGGGCGGACGCCTTCCTGCTGTGCTGCGAGGCGCTCCCCCGAGCCGACGGCGTCCGGGTCGACCGGGCAACGGCGACCGTCACCGCGGCCGGTCATCGCTCGCGGGTCAGCGTGCACCCGCTCGGCATCGACGGGGAGGCGTTGCGGGCCCGCGGGCACCAGGCCGATGTCGAGGCGCGGCTGGCCGGGCTGCGCGACCTTGTCGGCGACCGGAAGCTGATCGTACGGGTGGACCGCACGGAGCTGGCCAAGAACATCGTGCGCGGCCTGGCGGCGTACCGGGAGCTGTTGCGCATCCACCCGCGTTGGCACGGCAAGGTCGTCCACCTGGCCTTCGCCTATCCGAGTCGGCACGACCTGCCCGAGTACCGCGACTACATGGCGGCGGTCCGCCAGCTGGCCGACGAGATCAACGAGGAGTTCGCCGCCAGCTCCTGGACCCCGCTGATCCTCGAGGTCAGCGACGACTATCCCCGGTCGTTGGCCGCCTACCGACTGGCGGACGTGCTGGTGGTCAACCCGCTGCGGGACGGGATGAACCTGGTGGCCAAGGAGGTGCCGGTGCTCTCCGACCGCGGTTGCGCGATCGTGCTCTCTCGCGACGCGGGCGCGGTCGATGTCCTGGGCGCGGACGCGCTCGTCGTCAATCCGTACGACGTCAGCGCCACCGCCGCGGCAATGAACGCCGCGCTGGCCATGGACGCCGGCGAGCGGCTGGCGCGAACGCGCCGGCTGGCGGCGGCCGCCACCGCGGTGCCGCCACAGCAGTGGTTCGCCGACCAGATCGCCGAGCTGAACTCGAACGCGGTCGACATCGGCTGGTGACCGGCTCAGTCGCTGCCGATAGCGGCCGCCAGCGCGCGCATGAACGCCACCACGCCGGGTGGACCAGCCACCACGAGGTCCGCCCGCTCGGCCACTTCGGGCACCTCGTCCGAACCACTGCACACCGTCACTCCGGCAATGCCGTTGGCCCGCAAACCCTCGACCGCGGCGTACGCCGGCAAGTCCCCGAGATCGTCCCCGGCGAACAGCACCGACCCGGCCCGCTGCTCGGCGACGAACCCCCGCAGCGCGCTGCCCTTGTCGATGCCCGGCGGCCGCAGCTCGAGCACGAACCGGCCGGGAGTGAGCTCCAAGCCGGTCCGTTCCGCCAGCTCGGTGACCGGCGCCCGCAGTGCGGCCAGCGCCCCATGCGGGTCGGCGGCACGGCGGGTGTGCACGACCAGCGAGGACTCCTTGTCCTCCACCGTGGCACCGGTGGCGGTGGCGCCGGTGGCGGCGAGCAGCGCCGGAAGCTCCTGCCGCGCCTGCGCCACGCCCGCCGGCACCTCCGGCGTCACCATCTCATCCGTCGCGGCGTCCCAGCGCTCGAAGCCGTAATGGCCCAGCACGACCAACCGGCCCAGATGCGGTACGTCGCGCAAGCTCGCAAGCTGCAGCACGGCGGCCACCGGTCGGCCGGTGACGATGACCACGGCCCCGACGCCGCGCGCCACCGCGGCCAGCGCGGCCACCGCGCCCTGAGCCGGGCGGGCGTCCTCGGGCCGAGGAACAATCGGCGCCAGCGTGCCGTCGTAATCGACCGCGACGACGGCACGGGCGGGCTCGGCAAGCAGTGCGGCCAGGCCGGCGCGCCCCGCCGCTGTGGTCGGCTCGGGCAGTTGCATGTCGGCTGACCCTAGTCGGTTCAAAGGCCTCGCCGACGATGCGTCCCGGGCAAGCGGGTCCAGGCCCACCGACTCGATCAGCGAGCGAAGTCGCTGGTGACCACGACAATCAGTCCGCCGTCGGGTAGGTCGTCGAGGCGCGGCAACACTCGTTGGACCGACGGGAAGGCATCCGCCAAGGCGTGTGCCGCGCTCTCCCGGCCGTCGGCGAAGAAGACTGTCGTCACCGGCACTCGGCCGGTGTAGTTGCCGACGCCGGCGACGGCCCATCCGCCGTCACGCAGCACTGCGGCCGACTGATTGGCCAGGCCAGTAATGCGGGAGTTGTTCAGGACGGTGACCGTGGTCGCGGTCACCGTGCCGGTCGGCGCGGTCGGCGGGACAGTCAGCGCGGGCGCCGAGGCCGTCGGCGCGGACGCCGCTGAGCGGTCTGCCGGCGTTGGCTGGGCGGCGGATGGTGACCCCGGTTGCGGAGCAGCGGCTCTCGGCGCGGCGGTCGGACGGGGCGCCGCGGCGGTGGCGCCCACGCCGCGCAATATCAGTCCGGCGGCGACCACGGCCATGGCCCCACAGAGTGCCAACAGGACGCCGAGGAGCAGCCCTCCGCGCCCGGGGCGCCTCTGGCCAACCGGCGTGGCCCCATGATCGGCGTCCAGCTCGGCCGGCGCCGACGTCGGCGCCGACGTTTCGGTCGTCATCTCGGCCCCGGCATCAGCTAGGCGTCGATGCCCAGCCGGCGGGCGGAACGAGCCCGCTGCCGACTGCTGCGCAGGCGGCGCAACCGCTTAACCAGCATCGGATCGGCCACCAGCGCTTCTGGGCGGTCCAGCAATGCGTTGAGCACCTGGTAATACCGCGTCCCCGACATGTCGAACAGCTCGCGGATGGCCTGTTCTTTCGCGCCGGCGTACTTCCACCACTGCCGTTCGAACGCCAGGATGTCGCGCTCTCGGTCCGATAGAACGTGCTCGCTGATCGCGCTGTCAACGGTGGCCGCGCAGGGCACAGCGTTCGCGGCGTCCATGCCGACTCCTCCGGGCGCCCGGCCGGCGTGGAACCACACCGGTGTCATTCTTCGACAGTCTAAGCACAGCCACCGGCTCGAGGGCCGATCGAAACAGCGACAGGCCGGTTCGCCCGCAGCCGAACCGGCCTGTCCTCGCCGTTGCGAGGTGATGCGACGAGCCGGTCAGGACCCGGCTTTGCGCCCCCGGCTACCGACCGCCACCCACGCCACGATCACTGCCAGCGCAAGGACACCCGCCGCGATACGGCGGTCCATGCCGGCGGCCACGGCTCGCCCCGCAGCCAACGGTGTCCCGAGACGAACCCGCGAGCTGCCAGAGCCATCCGGCCAAGCCGTGGCCAAGCCGGCAGCTCACCTCCGCGCCGGGGGTCGCCACCACGCCGATGGAACCGGACACCTCCAGGCGCAAACCAGCATCGGCCAATCCGTTCGCTAACGCGGCGACACCCCCCGTCGGCAGGCCGGCTGCCGCCCACACCCGGTGTGGGTGCGACGTACGCAGGCGCAGCAAGCCGTCAGGGTGTCGGTGATCTCCCTCTCCCGCGTGTGCACCAACGCTGCGAGCAGGGCCGCGGTCTGCGGGCTTCCGACGCCTGCACGCTGCCCTTTGACTGCCTGCTCGCCGACGGGCGGGGCGGCCAGCGCGCCGCGACCCGGTCCTGCTGAGCCCGGAGGTCGCAGTCATGATCGAGGGTGCGATACGGGACGGCACCACGATGTCCAGGAGATCAGCTGCGAATGCACGACCATCGACTTGCGCTCCACGTGCTGCCGGGGGCGCGCCAGCGGGCGGCGTGGCCGCCGCACAGTCGATACTCCCACCCCGAACGCCCACCCCGACCGGTCGCAGCCGGGCACCGAGCACGGTGGACGGCCCGGCACCCGGTCGGTCGGGTCGAGGGCGTAGACGCCCGGCACGGAACTCCGGGCGGGGGGCAGCAACAGCTTCAGGAGCGCCTGATCTAGCGAACTCCGCCGGCCGGCCTGTAGGTACTGGCGAAATCCGACCTCGTCATCTCGCTGGGCCTGCTGCTTGTGGCTCGACGACTTGAGCCACTCCAGCAAGGCGTCCTGCTCAGCTTGCTCCGACGGCGTGGCCAACACTGCGTCCCTACTCTCGGGGACGCGTAGGGAAGCCGATCACCAGAGGAGCGCGGAGACCCCCTTTACCATGAGCGCCGTCCACATGCGCAGGCGCGTCCGCGCTGGAGGGGATTCGTCGGGTGCTGGCCTTGACCTTCGCGCCTTGGCGCGACCACCCGGACGACACCAAGCGCAGCAGGTGCACGAGCGGACGTTGGTCCAGCAGTCCAGGCCCTCAGCGGGTGACCCAGCAGGGGCTGCACGAGCAGTTCAACGACGGCATGGAAGCCATGGGCGGCGCAATCGCCTAAGTGGTCGGAGCCGGAAGTTCGCAAAAGATCGTCGCACGAGAGGAAGGGAGCCTGGCCAGCTTCACCCGGCTACGGCACAGCCGGTACGGCGTGTCGCGGTCGCGTCCGATGCCGACGGCGGGTGAAGGCGCTCGGGGCA
>JADGOU010000217.1 GCA_017882835.1 Frankiaceae bacterium
CCGCCGCGTCGCCAGGGCTAGCTCGTGGCGCGCAGCCGGCGCAGCCAGTCCGCGGCCTCACGAAACTCGGCATCGGTCGTGCCGGGCCGTACGGTCGGCGCCAACCCGTCGGCCCGTGGGTAGGAGCCGAGGAACCGCACGTCGGCGCTGATCCGGTGCAGCGCCGAGAGCGCCTCACCCACCCGAAGGTCCTGCACGTGCCCTTCGCAGTCCACCGAGAAGCAGTAGCGCCCGAGGCCGGAGCCGGTGGGCCGGGACTCGATCCGGGTCAGGTTGACTCCACGGACGGCGAACTCCGTCAGCAGCTCTAACAGCGCACCCGGATGGTCGTCGCCGATGAAAACCACCAGGCTGGTGCGGTCCACTCCGGTCGGGGCCGGCGACGGCCCGGGCCGGGTGACCAGCACGAATCGGGTGATCGCGTGAGTGACGTCGTTCACCGGCTCGGCCAGGACAGTCAGGCCGTACCGCTCGGCCGCGAAGGCCCCGGCCAGCGCGGCGTCGAAGGCGCCCGCGGCCACCTGCCGGGCGGCGTCGGCGTTCGAGGCCGCGGCCTCCCACCTGGCCTGCGGCAGGTTCGCCGCCAGCCACCGTTTGCACTGCGGCTGCGCGTGCGAGTGCCCGGCCACGGTGGCTACCGCCGCCAGCTCGGTGCCGGGCCGGACCAGCAGGGCGAAGCGGATCGCCAGCAACACCTCGCAACGCACTTGCAGCGGCTCACCGGTGGCCAGCTCGTCCAGGGTCGCCGAGACCGCACCCTCGATGGAGTTCTCCAGCGCCACGACGGCGCCGTCGACCTCGCCGGCGCGGACGGCGTCCAGCGCCGCCGCCACGGTGGCGTGCGGCAGCAGCTCGGCCTCGGCAGCCACGGGCAGAGTGCGCAGCGCCGCCTCGGTAAAGGTGCCCGCCGGTCCCAGGTAGGTATATCGGGCGGGTGGCACGCCAGGCGTCTCGGGCACGGGTCACCAGGCTAGCGACCGCCTCCGGGGGCGCCGGCGACCGCGACGCTCGTAGGCTCACGCCGTGGATCCTGGCGCGGACGGCGGACCGCCGTACCAGATGTGCACCCCGACCGGCACGGCACTGCTCGCCGCCACCGTGTCGCAGTGGGGCGGCCTACCGCCGATGGTGGTCACGGCCGTGGGCACCGGCGCGGGCGACCGCGACCCCAACGAGGTACCCAACGTGCTCCAGATCGTGATCGGCCGCCCGATCGCGCCTAGGGTGCCCCGACCGTGACGATCCTTCGGGCCGCCATGGTCGGCGGCGGCGTGGCGCTGGTAGTGCTTACCGCGCGCAGCATCGTGGGGACCCTCATCGTTCCCCGCGGGCTCAGCTCCTGGATCAGCCGGGCGGTCGGTCGAGTGACCCGGGCACCGTTCGTCTTTGTGGCGGACCGGTGCACCCGCTACGAAACCAAGGACCGGGTGCTGGCGCCCCAAGCACCGCTGACGCTGCTAGCCCTGCTGCTCTGCTGGCTCGGCCTCTTCCTCGTCGCCTACACCGCGCTGGTGTTCGGCCTGTCCGACATCGGGCTCGGCGAGGCGCTGCGTCAAGCCGGTTCGTCGATGTTCACCCTCGGCTTCGACACCTCGCGGCAGGCCGACGTCACCGCGCTGGAGTTCGCCGCCGCCGCGACCGGGCCGCTGGTCATCGCGTTGCAGATCGCCTACCTGCCGACGATCTACGCGGCGTACAACCGGCGCGAGACCGACGTGACCCTGCTGCAGAGCCGGGCCGGGGAGCCAGCGTGGGGGCCGGAAGTGCTCGCTCGGCACCGGCTGGTGAACATCCTCGACAGCCTGCCGGAGTTCTACCGCGGCTGGGAGCGCTGGGCCGCCGACGTCGCCGAGAGCCACACCAACTACCCGTCGCTGATTGACTTCCGGTCACCGCGCCCGCTGCGGTCATGGGTGGTGGGGCTACTCGCCGTACTGGACTCGGCGGCGCTCTACCTGGCCATCGCGCCGTCTCGGGCCCCGAGCGAGGCTCGGCTGTGCCTGCGGATGGGGTTCACCTGCCTGCGGGAGATCTGCGACGCGCTGCGGCTGTCCTACGACCCCGATCCGCGGCCCGACCTCCTCCTCCAGCTGGAGTACGCCGAGTTCCTCGGCGCCGTGCACCGGTTGGAGGAGGTGGCATTCCCGATGGAGCGGACGCCGGAGGAGGCATGGGCGCACTTCCGCGGCTGGCGGGTCAACTACGAGGGGACGGCCTATGCGCTGACGGCCCGGCTCGATGCCGTGCCGGCCCTGTGGTCGGGCTCTCGGCGGCGCAGTGCGGCGGTGATGGCCCCGGACCGCCCACCTGACCGGTTGCCGGAGTCGCCCGACGTGACCCATCCCCCGTCGTACGGGCGGTTCAAGGCCTGAGGCGGATGGGACCATGGCCGGGTGCACCCCGCCCTGGCCGCCACGGTCTTCCTCCTCGTTCTGCCGGCGGAGCTGCCGGACAAGACGCTGGTTGCCACCCTGGTGCTCTCCACGCGCTATCGGGGGCGGTTCGTGTTCGCCGGCGTGGCGCCCGCCTTCGCCGTGCAGTGCCTGGTCGCCGTAACCGCAGGGCAGCTGCTTGGCCTGCTGTCACACCGACTGGTGCTGGCGATCTCGGCGGCGCTGTTCGCCCTCGGAGCAGTGCTTCTGCTGGTCGGCAAGAACGGCGGGTACGAGGACGCGGCCAGCGCAAGTGCCGCCGAGGCGCCGCTCGGCGGGCCGACCGGCGTCGGGAAGAACGGCGGGGTGCGGACGGCCGTCTCCTCTCGACGCGCGGTGCTCACCAGCTTCGGCGTGCTGTTCGCGGCGGAGTGGGGAGACGCCAGTCAACTACTGACCGCCGGGCTCACCGCCCGCTACCACGACCCGGTCAGCGTCTTCGTCGGCTCGTTCGGCGCGCTGGTCACCGTGGCCGCGCTGGCGATCATAGGTGGTCGGGTGCTGCTGCGCGTCGTACCGCTGCGGTTTGTCCGCATGCTGGCCGGCGGGTTGTTTGGCGGTCTTGCGGTCATGACCGCGGTCGCTGCCATCAGCGCCTGACTTCCCGTTCGAGTTGCGGCATCACGGCGAGACCGACGTGACTCTTACGTCGCTGGAGTTCCCGCACCGCTCCGCCGACGCCTACCTCCGCGACAGCACGGTGGATGGGGTTCCGTTCGACCACAGCGAGGTCGGCAGAGCTTTGCAGGCGGCTGATCTCACCAACGCCAGTTCGTTGTTCGCCTACGACCCAGGGTCGCTTGTCTATGGCGCCTGGAACAGCCACCGCAAGGGACGCCAGGCCAAGATTCCGCGCATCTACAGCAGCGAGCTGGTGGGCTGGCACCCGCAGTCGGGTTCGCGGATGGCCGGCTGGATGGATCCCTTCAACCTGGTGGGGGGCTGCCTCGAGCCTTGCTGCTCCCCCACCACCTGGCACTTCGGGGCAGCAACCGCTCGCTCGACGGACGCCGTCGGTGACGGTCTCGTAGCAGGGCACCGCCGCGGCTACGGCCTAACTAACGCGCACCCAATCAGCGGCTACTGGGCGTCCCTGGAACAGCTGTCACTACCAGTTTAGGTTAGGTCTCAGGTCCATATCGCGTGTCCTACGGACAGTTATGAGCAGCCGATCATCTTGCTCGGCTGGCGTGCCCAGCTGGTCACCGTAAACAGCGAGCCTGCTCGTCGAGGGGAGCGGACCCGGCGCAGGCACGGGGAAGGAGACAGCCGCACCCGGGCGAGGTCGACGCCCTCTCTGCCAACCTGTGGTGAGCCCGCCGTCGTCCCGTAGGTGACGCAGGATTGCGCGGTCCAGGGCATCCACCAGCACTGCCCCTAGCGTTGCCTGCGTGGACGACACCATCACGACGGGGCAACCAGGCGACGCTCGGGCGCCTGGTTGGGACGAGCGACGGCGGGCGGTGCTGCGCGACGCCCTCGCCGTCGGCGCCGCGACCGGCGCGTACGGGCTGTCCTTTGGTGCGATCGCTACCGCGACGGGGCTGTCCGTACCGCAGACCGCCACGCTGTCAGCGGTCATGTTCACCGGCGCCAGCCAGTTCGCGCTCGTCGGCGTGCTCGGTGCCGGCGGGGCGCCGCTGGCCGCAGCCGCTACCGCCACGCTGCTGGGCTCCCGCAACGCCCTGTACGGGCTGCGCTTGTCGGCCCTGCTGCGGGTCCGCGGCCCGGGCCGACTGCTGGCCGCGCATCTCGTCATCGACGAGTCCTGCGCGATGGCCGTCGCCCGCACTGACAGGCGCTCGGCGCGGCTGGCCTTCTGGGCTACCGGATGGTCAGTCTTCGCGCTGTGGAACCTGGCCACGCTGCTGGGAGCGCTCGGCGCCCAGACCCTGCGCGACCCCCGCGTCTTCGGCCTGGACGCCGCCGCGCCCGCAGCGTTCCTCGCCCTGCTCGCCCCACGGCTGCGCGGCCGCGAAGCCGGCGCCGTGGCTGCCGCAGCCGGGGTCCTCGGGCTTGCGATCACGCCGGCCGTCCCCGCCGGGGTACCGATCCTGGCCGTCGCCGCCGGCACCGTCCTCGTCGGTCTGCTCGGCTCGTCGAGGCGCAGGAGCCCATCCTGATGTGGCTCGCGGTCCTCGTTGGTGCCACCGGCTGCTACCTGTGCAAGCTTGCCGGGCTCTCCGTCCCCCAGCGCGTCCTCGACGACCCTCGCACCCAACGGATCGCCGCGCTGCTCCCCATCGCCCTGCTCGCCGCCCTCGCCGCCACCCAAACCTTCATCACCGGCCAGCGCCTCGTCCTCGACCCCCGCGCGGCCGCTCTCGGCGTCGCCGCCGCAGCCGTCCTACTACGCGCGCCCTTCCTCCTCGTAGTGGGTGTCGCCGCCGCCACCGCGGCGCTCCTACGGCTACTCGCCTAAACTATGCGTGCCGTGTGCTGCTCCGGGCATGCGGGTGACAGTCCGATCCCAGTCACCTGGCGAGGTGTGCTGACCTCCTCGCGAAATCCTTTCGGTGACAGACCAGGCGCTGCGGTGACCCGGGCGAGGAGATCGACCACACGGGCTGGCGGGCGCGGCGGGCGGCGTCCGTCGATCGCGTCGGACAGCGTGGTCTCCGCGTCGTGCACGGTGGCATGGCCCGGGCGGTCTCGACCAGGTCTTCGCGGCCGCTTTCGCGGGGTTGGGCATCGGCCGCTTTAGTTTTGGTGGGTCGTTCGAGGACTACACGACCTTCGGACTGGGTGTGCGGGCCAAGCTGCCGTTCCGCGTCACCCGGCTCTCCAGCCCTGGCCGGGTCGTGGTCGACGTGGCGCACCGCTG
>JADGOU010000218.1 GCA_017882835.1 Frankiaceae bacterium
GTCCTGCGCGTCGACGAAGCGTTGGAGGTCGAACCGGTTTACGCGACCCAGTGTGCCCGGCCATCGTCGGTCCGAAGGGACCGACGGTGGGGTGCGTGTGGCGGCTCCGGCCGGCCAGCCCCGCGGTAGGCCGGACGCAGGTCACCGCGAGGACGATGGCGACACCGCGCCGGCGGTAAGAGCGAGACGGCGAGTTTGCCGACAAGATGAACGCGATGCCGAAGCACGTTGCTACGACCACGCTTTCCGAGCTCAACTGGATCGCCACTGCGCTTCCCGGTTTCGTCGCCGCCGTCGTCACCAACCAGTGAGAGCGGCCCGATCCTCGTCGCGGGCAGCGCCACGCTCATGCGGACCCGTTGGCTCATGCCTTGTCGACGAGCTGCCCCCAATGGTGTTTCCGGTCGTGATCGGTGGTGGCCAGACGATCTCCCCCGAGCAGCGGAACACGATCACGTTGGAGCCTACGACAGCGGCGTACCGCTTCTACCGCCCGCGGCTTGACCCCTGCCGGCGCATGCCCCCAGGCACGAACGACAAGGCCCCAGACCCCGCCGCCGGCCCCCTAGGCTAGGTGCCTGACCCCTACGGCGACATCGGGAGCACTAGAGCAGAAGCAGTGCTCTGGGCGTGATGCAGCTGTTGGCTTGCCGGTACCATCGCGCTCGCCGTTGCCAGCGGGGCCTCAGTGCCCAATCCCCGGGCGAACCGGGGATGCGCTCCACTCGACACCTGTACGCGCAGCCGGTGCCCGCGCCGAAAGCGGTGAGCCGCTGGGGACATTTCCACAGCCATCCGGACAAGCCCGCCGGCGGTGGGCAGCTCCACCCGCCGTATCCCGTCACAGACGTTGATCGAAAGCCCGGATGGGTGCACGTCGCAGAGACGGACGAAGAAGTCAGTTTCATGGCAACTCGAGGAGACCAGCAGCTCGGCTGTTCCCGTCCCAGCCAGCTCGCGATCGGTGTCCAGAGCCTCGGACGTATAGGTCAGCACGTCGGCCCGCCGCTCCAGCGCTCGGTTGTCCCTGGCCCCCGCATCCGGGGCCAGCGTGGCTCCTCCGACCGCCGGCGTGGGATCGGCAGGGTCGTAGCGGTAGGTGTCAGGCGGCCCCGAGGCCGTGGAGGTAGCGGCTAGTCCCCCGCCGGGTTGCAGGTACCACCGGACCGGCACCACGTCGGCTGGTGGCCACGTCCGCATTTGCCGCCACTCTTCAGCACCGGTGACGTACACCCTTGCCGACGACTTCCCGGGCGCGTCTGGCGAAGCCAGTCGACTACGCAACCACGGCAGGGTGTCCTTGACGAGCCTGGCCCAGTCACCCGCCAGTCCGCGGTGCGTCCACGGGCCCACCGTCAGATCCACCGGAACTCCTCGGTCCCGCAGGGTCAGGAACTGATTGATCGTCTGCGCGATGAACAGGTCATGCCAGCCGCCGACGAGCAGTACTGGCGTGGAGGAGGACAGTGCCTGCAGCGCCTTGGAGGCGTCGTAGTCATCCCAGTAAGGGTCGGCGGGCGGATGGTCCAGCCACTCCTGGAAGAACTTCACCGGCCGGCCGAGCGCCTGCTGATAGGAGACCGACAGAGGCAGGCCCGTGAACACGGGTTGGAGTTTGCGGCGGCCGCCCGGCCGCACCAGCGTCAGCAGGCTCAGCAGCACGTTCGCCGGCTCGTTTGCCTTGACGACGCCGGCGGCCCAGCTCGTAGCCGTGTCTAGGGCGAACGCTCCGCCTGGGTAGGCGACATCACGCCACTCCTCCGGACCGACGAACGACACGACGGCCTTGAGCTCTGGCGGAGGGTCTGCTGCCACCGCCCAGCCGGTGAACGCGAGGTAGCTGCTCCCCAGCGTCACCAGCTGCCCGGAGAACCACGGCTGCTCGCGCAGCCAGGCCACCGTGGCCCGACCGTCCGCGATCTCGTGGATCATCGGCTCCTCCAGGCTGCCTCCGGAGCCGTAGGCACCTCGGGTGCTCTGCACGAGCACCTGGAAGCCGCGCTCGGCGAATAGCTGGCCGTACACGAGACCCCACACGCCGCGCCGGCCGTACGGCGACCTGACCAGCAGGGTCGGCAGCCGCTCGCCCCCGATGGGGCGGTAGTGATCCGCTAGCAGCTCAACGTCCGGGGCGACCGGGACTCTCAGGTCCCGCTCTACCACCACACGCTGCACCGTTCGCGGTGGTAGTCGGCCGAGCCGCCCGGCCAGACGACTCATCACTGTCACGCCTTGCCTCCGACGCTCACCCGGGCTGAGCGGAACCCCTGCCTGCTGAACCGCAGGTCGTGGCGCGCCCCACCCTAGGCGGCTGTCGCACGCCCCTCCGACTTCCCCAAATACTGTCCACTGATTCCTGCACTGGCCTCCAACTGTCCCCTATGGTAGACACCACGCGTAGATGTTCGTGCACGGCGCGTAGGAGGGCAAGCAAATGCGGACACCCCGGCAAAGAGGGCAGAACCGTCGTGACCACCGGACCCGCCCAGCCCTGTTCCTTGCCCTGGGACCGATGGTCGTGGCCGCCCCCGCCGCCGCGGCAGCGGTCGACGCGCACGCCGTCGATCCCGCGGCGCCCGCTGACTCGGTGCTTCAGCCGCAGCTCAGTGCTGGGCCAAACGGCACCTTCACCATCCGCGTCGGCCCGCCGGGTGCTGACGTCGTGGCGGTGCCGGCGGACCCCAGTGGCGCGCCGCCCACGCCTACTGCGTCGGCGGCCAGCCCGGACAGCGGTCCGGCAGTCGCTGGTGACACTGCCTCCCCGCCCTCCAATGCGACCGGAGCGGCGGCCACGCCGACACCGACGCCAGGTCCGTACACGGTCACGGTCACCCCGAGGCCCAATGGGCCGGTGCCCAGCACCTTCGGCTCCCCCGAGCTGGATGCGCAGCTCCAGCAGGCCCGGGCGCAGATCACGGCGCTGGTCGCCAACGCGCTGCGCGCGGCCATCGCGGCCCGGGCGGCCGTGCCGGTGACCCCGAGCCCATCGCTCACCAGCGATACACCGGCTGACGGGGCGAACGCCGGCACGCCGGGCAGCCCAACGAGCAGCCCGGCCTCGAGTGCCAGCCCCAGCAGCACCCCCGGCGACCAGCTGCCGAGCTTTCCGCGGACCACGACTTCTAGCGCCGCACCGAGCGCGACGCCCAGTGGTGGTGCTCGTACGGGCCAGAGCAGCCGGGAGCCGGCACTGACGGCAGCGCCAACGACGGCTGGGGCCAGCACTTCCACCCCAACACCGCAGCCGACCCCGACGCCGACGTCGCCCAGCAACCAGCCGACGGCGGATGCGAAGACCGGCCCGGCCACCGTGCCGGCACCGACACCTGCACCGACTCTGGCGACACAGCCACCGTCGACTCCTCCGGACACGACACCGGCGGTGACCCCGGGAACGCACACCACGCCACCGACCAAGGCCACTCCGACCACCCGGTCGACCGCTGGTAGCTCCGCCCTCTCGTCGCCCTTCTCGGCGACCTCGCCGTCGACCGCACCGGCGAGCAGCCCAACGCCGACGCCGACGCCCGCGGCGCCAAGCCCGACGTCGACCCCGTCCGCCATGCCGTCGCTCAGTGCCTCAGCACCGTCGCAGCAGCAGATCGACGCGGCGGCAAGCGCGATCGCGACCCAGCTGCTCGACGCGGCGGTTCGGGCAGCGGTTGCGGCGCCGGAAGCCGGCGGGCCGGCACCCGGCTCCGCTGGCCCTACCGCCACCACCAGCTCCCCCACGCCGCCGGCCGGGCGGCCCTCGCCGTCTGAATCAGGCCAGGCGGCCTCGACTCCCCCGCCTTCCCCGCCTGCCAGCGCCATACCGGTGCCGAGCGCATCGGCCGGCGCGAGCAGCCCGCCGCCGCTGGTCTCCGTGCCACTGGATGCGCTCACCGACATCGTGCGTGGGTTGCTCGACGGCATCGGCGCCGCGCTGCGGACCACCGGCTGACATGCGCGCGGACGCAGCCGGCCGCTGGATCAGCGACGACGGCTTGTGGATCTTCGAGGCGGCGACCGACCGGTGGCTAGCCCGCACGCCGCCCATCCCGCCGCCGTCGGAGGTCGTCGTCCCGCCACCGCCACCGAGCGAGGTGGCCGGCGCCGGCGCGGAGCCCCAGAGCGCGCCTTCCATGCCGCCGGCCCGGGAGGCGGCCCCTCCCCCGCTCCCGACGAGCGAAGCGGGTGCGGCAGTGCCCACCGAGGCCGGGCCGCTTCCGGACGTGGGGCTGCTCGACGCCGCCCCGACCGGCGAGCTGCCCCCGGTCGGTCCGCCCGGTCCGCCGCCGAGCGCCCATCACGCCGAGTCGCCCGACGGGACCCGGCCGGGCCTGGTGTCCGGTGCCCGGCCGGCTGATCGCCCCGCGGCTCGGCCAGGCGCGGCGCAGGACCAGTTGGCGGCCCTGCTGACGCCGCGCCGCCTGGCCGTGCTGGGCGTCGTGCTGGCGTTGCTCGTCGTCACCGTGCTGGTCCTCGCCCGCGGCGGTGGCGGGAGCCGGACCGCCCGCCCGGCGAGCCCACCGGTGGCGGCTGCGGCGGCCAGCCCGGCGGCCTACCCCGCCACCGCCCAGCGCGCCTTCCTCGACGCCTGCGTGGGCAGCACGCCCGAGCGGCGGCCGTTCTGTACCTGCTCGCTCGACCAGCTCCAGCACTCGATGCCCTGGGCGGAGTTCCGCCAGGTCGGCCAGCAGGCCAGCAACGGCGACACAGCCGCCCGGCAGCGCTACGCCGCGGTGGTGGTCGCCTGCACCGGCCAGCTCCCGCGGGCGGGAGCGTGAGCCGCGGTGGCTCCGGCGCGATCACGCCGACCGGTGAAGGTCACCGGAGCTGCCGCGGGTCGTTTCTCCCCGCCCAGAGCCTTTCGCGGCGCGGGGGGTCGACAACCCGTGCCGCCGGCTGAGCCGTGGCCCTCCTGCTGGGCCCTGGGCCGGCGCCGTCCCGGACCCACGCGGCACCCTGGATTCTCGCCGGCGCATCCGTGCTGTTGCTGGCCTTCCTGGTGCCGGTGCTCGTGGTCGGCGGCGCGCCCGACAGCACCAGCGGCCTGTGCGTCCCGCCGGTCCTGGCGGGCGGCGGTGGCGTGACCGTGAACCTGGCGGGGCTGCCGGCCAGTATCGGCCGATTCACCGGCGAGCAGGTCACCAATGCGGCCGCGGTGTTGGCCGCCGGCCAGGCCCTCGGGGTCGACCTGCGCGGCCAGACCATTGGCGTGATGACCGCCATTGGTGAGGAGGACTTGATCAACGCCGAC
>JADGOU010000219.1 GCA_017882835.1 Frankiaceae bacterium
TAACGGAGCCGGGCGGTGGCGAAGAACTCGCTGAGCACAGCCGCGCACTCGGCCTGGAGCACGCCACCCACCACCTCGGGGCGGTGGTTGAGCCGCCGGTCACGGACCACGTCGTACAGCGACCCGGCCGCACCCGCCTTTGGATCCGAAGTCCCGAACACCAGCCGCCCGACCCGGGCCAGTACGAGCGCGCCGGCGCACATGGTGCACGGCTCCAACGTCACCACCAGCGTGCAGCCGGTCAGCCGCCAACTTCCCGTCGCCTGGGCAGCGGCGCGCAGGGCCAACATCTCGGCGTGCGCGGTGGGGTCGCCGAGCCGCTCGCGCGCGTTTCCGCCCCGGCCGACAACAGCACCGGTGGCGTCAGCCACCACCGCGCCGACCGGTACGTCGCCGCCCGCCGCCGCCGCTTGGGCCTCGGCCAACGCGGCGCGCATCAGCCCTTCCGCGGAGCGAACCGACTCGGTCCGGGGCCGGCTCACACTCCCCGCAGCTCCTCCACCGTCTCCAGGCACCCGAGCCGCTCCGCGACCACCGTGACCACATCGGCAGGCAGCATGCCCTTGCCGGCGCAGAGGTCGAGCAGCTCCTCCGCGGCCACCCCGAGATCCGCCAACAGGGCGCTGTCGCCAATGGGGGCGGTGGCGGCCTTGGAACTCGCCACCGGCTCCTCGTCGTCGTCGGCCACCTCCGCCGTGGACTCCAGGTTGTCCCGCAACAGATTGGCCAGGTCGCTGCCAGCGGTGACCCGGGCGTCTGAGAGGAAGCATCGGGGCTCGGCCTCCCCGTCCACCCGGACAATCCCGACGTACTCGTCGTTCTCCTCGAGCAAGAGCAGCACGGGTTCGGGGGTCTGGGCATCGGTGTCGGCATCGTCCTCGGCAAGGTCTCGCAACAGATCGACGAGGGAGTCGAAGTCATCGACTTCGTCGAGGTCAAGCTCACGACCGGCCCAGCCGGTACCGGTTCGGGTTACCGCGGCGGCGAAATAGTCAGACACGATGACCTCCGGGCTCGGCCGATGGATCAGGGTGGTCGGCGCCGGTCAGCGCACCGCGGTTTCGACTACCCGCTCGTACGGCTCGGCGAAACCAAGCCGCCCGGCCAATGTCAGCAGCATTTCGTCGGCGTAGGCATCGAGGTCGCCCAGAATGGCCGTCAGCTCCATCTCGTCGACCCCTAGGTCGGCGAAGATAGCCAAATCGCCGGCGGGCTGCACATCGTCCAGGTCGTCGTCGCCGGGCAGCGGCAGCGCGAGGTGGTCCAACACCTGGCGCGCCAAGTCCCAGGCGACCGCCGCGGTCACGTCCGAGAGCAGGATGCGCGGGGCACCCGGCACCACCCGGACGGCGACAAAAAACTCGTCCGCGACGTTCACCAAGCCGATCGGGCCACCCTCGCCCGGCTGCTGACGCAGGGCGGCGAGCAGCGCGTCGAGGTTGTCGGCGAGTCGCTCCGGCAGCAGTCCGGCGCTCCACCGGCCAGCCTCCCGGTAGACGACGACCGCGAAGTGCTCCCCGTCACCAGTGGCCATCGTCGCCTCCGTCCGCCGCCCCCGCGATCGTGGCAGACGAGGTGCCCTTCGGGCAGGGACGAACGTCACCGACCTGCTCCGGCCCTTGCCTTTGGCCCAAGCGAAGCTAGGTCGGCCGGTTTCGGGTAGACCGACAGCGCAATTGGCAAACCGCTGGCACTCCTTGACTTGGAGGACCGCATGGCTCGTACCACCGTCGCCCGGTCGCTGCACGACCTTGGCGTTGCCGCCTGGTTCGGCGGCTCGCTGATGGGAGCGATCGGCGTCAACGGCGCCGCCGCGGACGTCGACGACCCCACCCAGCGGGCCCGGGTGGCCAACGCTGGCTGGGGTCGGTGGACCCCGGTGAACCTGGCTGCCATCGGCGCCCACCTGCTCGGCGGCCGGCAGCTGGTGCGGGCGAACAAGGGCCGGGTGGCGGCCCAGCAGGGCGTGGCGACCAACTCCGCCGTGAAGACCGGCCTGACAGTGGCCGCGCTCGGCGCCGCCGGCTACAGCCGGCTGCTCCGTCAGAAGGTGATGTCGCACGGCGACGTACCAGTGGCCGGCGGCACCGCCCCGCTGCCGAGCACTCCGGCGGAGGTGGCCAAGGCCCAAAAGCAGCTCAAGGCATTGCAGTGGGTGATCCCCGCGCTGACCGGCGGCGTCATCGTCTCCAGCGCGCTGCAGGGTGAGCAGCAGCGCGCCAGCGAGGTCACCTCGGGCGTCGTCAAGGGCCTGCCCGGGCGCGCGGTCGGGGCCGCCGGCGCTGCGGTCAAGGGCGCTGCGGTCAAGGGCGCTGCGGTCAAGGGCATGGTGGCCTGACCGGCGCGGCTGCTGGCGCCGGGCCGGGTCGAGACTCGGCGCATCAGCCTGCGGGCCTGGTGAGAGCGGCCCGGTCAGGCTACCGGCGCCAGGAGCTGGCGGGCCATGACCGCTTCCAGCGAAAGCGTCTTGTAGCCCACCTCGTCGAACAGCACCACGATCCGGTCCCCCTCGTAGCGCATGACCAGCCCTTCGCCCCAGGCGGTGTGCACGACCCGGGAGTTCACGGCGTACGGCGAGTCTTCGGCCGCCGGTTGCCCACTCGCCGTCCCGCCACGGCAGGTGTCGCAGTTGCCGCACGGGTCGGCCAACGTCTCGCCGAAGTAGGCCAGCAGGTACTGCCGGCGGCAGCCGAGGGTTTCGGCGTAGCCCCGCATCATGTCCACGCGCGACTGCTCGACCCGCCGATAGCTCTCCGCCACGTCGCTCGCCGCCGCGGCCGCCTGCTCGGGTGACGGGGCGTCCGGGTGCATCCGCACGCAACCGTCGAAGTCCACCTCGACGGTTCCGGCCTTGGCCAGCAGGTTCACCAGGCCAATCAGCCGGGTCTCGCTCACCCCCGCCTCCTCGGCCAGCGCAGCCGGGTCGACCGGCTCACCGTGCAAGCCGACCAGGGTGGCCACCCGCTGCAGCGCCTCGGGGTCCGGCGCCCCGCTGGCGAAGAACCGACGCAAGCCAAGGTCTTCCGGCCGATAGAACAACACCGCCTCCGCCAGCTCGCCGTCCCGACCGGCGCGACCGACCTCCTGGTAGTAGGAGTCCACCGAGTCGGCGACGTCGGCATGCAGGACGAAGCGGACGTCCGCCTTGTCGATGCCCATGCCGAACGCGGTGGTGGCCACCACGACGTCCAGGCTGCCGACCATGAACCCGGACTGGACCGCGTTGCGGTCGGCCGCGCGCATGCCCGCGTGGTACGCCGCGGCGTTCATGCCGAGCTCGGCAATGGCCTCAGCGTAGCTCTCGGCGCTGCGCCGAGTCGCCGTGTACACGATCCCCGGCTTACGCTCGCCCATTGCCCGCATGACCACCGCTTCGCGCTTCTGGTCATCGTCGCGGAAGGCTTCAACGCTGAGGAACAGGTTGGGTCGGTCGAAGCCGTGCACCACGACCTTCGGGTCGCGCAGCCGCAGCTCGCTGACCACTTCGTCACGTACCGGCGGCGACGCCGTCGCCGTCAACGCCAGCACGGTGGGGTGTCCCAAGGCCTCGATCACGCTGCCCAGGCGCAGGTAGTCGGGCCGGAAGTCGTGACCCCAGGACGAGACGCAGTGCGCCTCGTCGACGACGAAGAGCGACGGCTTGGCCTCGGCCAGATCCGCTAGGACCTCGGGCTTGGCAAGCTGCTCTGGCGCTAGGAAGAAGAACTCGACCTCCCCGGCGCGGAGCGCCTCGAAGGCCGCCTCCTGCTCCACCCGGCGCTTGCTCGAGTTGGCGCTGACGGCCCCGCCGGCGGCGTCCTGCTCAACCAGGAAGGCAACCTGGTCGCGCTGCAAGGCGATTAGCGGAGACACCACGACCGTGGGGCCGTCGAGCAGTAGTGCGGGGACCTGGTAGATCGCCGACTTCCCCGAGCCGGTCGGCATGACGACCATCGTGTCCCGACGGTCCAGCACCGACTCCATCGCCGCCAGCTGCCCGGGGCGCAAGGCGTCGTAGCCGAACACTTCCTTGGCGGTCCGGCGCAGCCGCTGGGCGGGGTCGAGCCGTCGAGTCACAGCAGCTCCATGCTGGCAGCGAAAGGGAAGCGATAGCACAGGCCGCCCGCCGATGCGCCGGCGCGACCGCTTCGACCTCCTACCCCCGCCGCGAGCGACCGGAACAGGACGACGGCGAATCCGGCGCCGTGGTGCGCATCGGTGGACGCTGGTTGCCCAGGACTCGACGATCTGACCTCAGCCAGCGACGGGGCCCCGAAACACCGAGAGGGGCCCGCAGCGCGGACCCCTTCCGGGACATACAGGGCTGACGACCAGCTCTGTTGTCAGACTCGCCACCGCCGTTGCCGGCCGGGGCGAGCGGCTCTACTTATGGCTCTCGACCACCCGCTCGCCGCGCGCGACCAGCTCCTGATACAGGTCGAACGCCTTGTCTCCCAGTGTCGCGGCATAGTCCTCGAGCTGCGACCGCAGCTCCTTGGCGTGCTCGGGAAGCTCCCGAAGCTGGTCGACGCTGAAGTTGGTCTGCATCTTCTCCATGCGCAGGTTGTCCTGCAGCCGGGACATCTCCGCCGCCAGGGCGTCCTGCAGCCTGCTCGCCTCGTCCGACAGCACCGACGGGATCTTTGGCAACTCCGCCGGAACCTCGCGCAGCTTCTCCAGTGCCAGGTCGCCCGCGCCAACGTAGGCGTAGAGCGGCTTGCGCAGCTCGGCCATCATGGACTTGCCTTTCCACCACACCATCGGTTCCTTGGCCATCGGCTGGGCGCCGACGGGGGCCTTCTCGGCCGGCTTGTCGGTGGCAGGCCGGGCCGTCGAGGTCGCCTTCGTCGTCTTGGTCGTGCGCGGCTTGGGCGCCGCGCCCGTGATGGTCGCCATGGGTGCCTCCCTGGACAGCTGCTCCGGCGTACAAGACGCACAGAGTACGCCGGCTTGCTAGCCATTGCAAGCGGACGGCTAGCACAAATCGCGCCCAGCCAATTCCGCGCCAACCCGCCAACTACCCGCCAACTAGGCCGCCAACTTGGCCGCAACCAGGCAAACTAGAGGCTCGCGACTGCACCGGAGGACCACCGTGGCGCCAGACCCCATCCGGGTTTTTCTCGTAGACGACCACGAAGTCGTACGGCGTGGGCTGGTTGCGCTGCTCGACACCGAGGACGACATCGAGGTTGTCGGCGAGGCCGGGACGGTGGCGGACGCCATGGCCCGGGTGCCCGCGCTGCGCCCGGCCGTCGTC
>JADGOU010000018.1 GCA_017882835.1 Frankiaceae bacterium
ACCTGCAGGAGCTGGCCGTGGTGGCCAACTTCGTCGAGGTCTTCCTGGCCAAGGATGGGCACGGCGGCCCGGTGGGCATCAACTTCCTGCGCAAGATCGAACTACCGACGCCCTTCGCCTGCTACGGCGCCATGCTCGCTGGCGTGGACTACGTGCTGATGGGCGCCGGCAACCCGGCCGAGATGCCGGGCCTGCTGCGCGCCCTGGCCGAGCACCGACCGGTCGCGTTCGCGGTCAAGGTGCAGGGCGCTACCTCGGCCGACGGCCCGAGCGTCGTGCGCTGCAGCCCGCGGGCGCTGCTCGGCACCGGCCTGGCGCCGCTGCGCTGTCCGCGCTTCGTCGCGATCGTAGCCTCGGTGGACCTCGCCGCTGCGCTCGCTGCCGACCCGGAACTTCGCCCCGACGGGTACGTCGTCGAAGGCCCGTCCGCCGGCGGCCACAACGCCCCGCCCCGCGGGCCACGGCGCACCAACCCCGACGGCGAGCCGGTGTACGACGACCGGGATGCGGTCGACCTGGCGGCCATCGCCGCTCTCGGACTGCCGTTCTGGCTGGCCGGGTCCTACGGCAACCCGGAGGGACTGCAGCGCGCGTTGGCCGCTGGCGCCACCGGCGTTCAGGTCGGCACGGCGTTCGCATTCTCGGCCGAGTCCGGCCTGGCCAACGAGCTCAAGGCGCAGGTGCTGGCCGAGTTGGCCGCCGGCAGCCTCCGGGTGACCAGCGACTGGCGGGTCTCCCCCACCGGGTTTCCGTTCAAGGTCGCGCACCTGGATGGCACGCTGTCCGACGAGGCTGTGCACGACCGTAGGCCCAAGGTCTGCGACCTGGGCTTCCTTCGCTCGCCGTACCGGACGCCGACCGGCGCGGTCGACTATCGTTGCCCGGCCGAGCCCACCCGCGTCTACATCACCCGCAAGGGCGGCCGCGAGCAGAACGCCGCGGGTCGCCGGTGCCTGTGCAACGCACTGCTGGCTGCCGCCGCGCTGCCGCAGCAACGGCGCAACGGCTACCGGGAGCCGGCACTGGTCACCGCTGGCGACGACTTCTCCGCCGTGCGGCACCTGGCTGGCGAGCATCCGGACTCCGGCTACACAGCCCGCGAGGTCGTCGACCACATCCTGTCCCCCGGGTAACGACGGCTCCGGTAGCGGTGGCGCCCAGGGCCCCAACCTCCCGACCGGACGAGAGCATCATACGGGTAGCTGGGGTATCGGCCCGGTGCACGCGCGAGCTGCTGGGAGCGGAACTCATGCCGAGGTCCTTGACCGACCGGCCGCTAGCGTTGTCCGTCGCCGCGACGGTCCCCGAGAGCGCCGGCTACCGGCTCAAGCGCCGCCTGCTGGGCCCGCCGCTGACCACCGGACAGCTGACCCACCAGCGGCTGTCCAACCCGCTGGCGCTCGGCGTGCTCTCCTCCGACTGCATCTCCTCCTCGGCGTACGGCACGGAGGAAATGCTCCTGGTGCTGCTCCCGGTCTTCGGGATGGCGGCGTTCACCATCCTGCTCCCCCTGACCGGGGTGATCCTCGGCGTCCTGATCCTGGTGACGCTGTCCTACCGCCAAGTGGTGATGGTCTACACCCGGGCCGGCGGCTCGTACGTCGTGGCGCGGGAGAACTTCGGCAGCGGCGTGGCCCAGATCGCGGCCGTGGCCCTGATGCTCGATTACATAGTCACGGTGGCGGTGCAGGCCGCGGCCGGCACCGCCGCCTTGGTATCGGCGGCGCCGGCGCTTTCGCCGTGGAACCTCGAGATCACCGTGGCCGTGGTGGCCGTGCTGTTCTACGGCAACCTGCGCGGGCTGCGCGAGGCCGGGCGGATGTTCGCCTTTCCGACCTACTTCTTCGCCGGTTCGATGGCCGTCGTGATCGTCGCCGGCATCATCCGAGAGCTCGTCGGCGACCTGCCGCACTACAACGTTGCGGTGGCCGGTGCGGTCAACGTCGGGCACGGGGAGGGGCTGCTCTCGGCAGCCGCGATCTTCGTCTTGCTGCGCGCCTTCGCCAACGGCGGATCGTCGCTGACCGGTCTGGAGGCCGTCTCCAACGGCGTCAGCTCGTTCCGGCGCCCGGAGGGTCTGAACGCTCGGAAGACGCTGGTCGTGATGAGCTGCATCCTCGGCTCGCTGGTCCTCGGGGTGTCCTGGCTGGCGCACCTGACCCACGCCATCCCTTACGAGGTCGGCACGCCGACAGTGATCTCGCAGGTCTCCAAAGCCGTCTTCAGCGGGTGGCCCGGCGGACACGTGCTATTCCTGTTGGTGCAGCTGGCGACCATGCTGATCCTCTACACCGGCGCCAACACCCCGTTCAACGGCTTTCCGTATCTGGCCAGTTTCGTGGCCGAGGACTCATTCCTGCCCCGGCAGCTGACCAAGCGGGGTCACCGGCTGGCCTTCTCCAACGGCATCATCGTTCTCAGCGTGCTTTCGGTCGCCCTCCTGATCGGCACCGGCGCGCACGTCGACAAGCTGGTCGCCTTCTACGCCATCGGGGTGTTCACCGGGTTCACCATGGCCGGTTTCGGCATGGCCCGGCACTTCGGCCGGGAGCGCGGGCCGAACTGGCGGCGCAATGTCGCCATCAACCTGGCGGCCGGAGGGCTGTCGCTGCTCGTCGTACTGATCTTCGCCGTGGTGAAGTTCACCGAGGGCGCCTGGCTCGTGGTGGTCATCTTCCCGATCGCGGTGCTCGGCCTGATGCGGCTCAACCGGCAGTACACCGCGGAGGCCACCGCACTGGAGATGGCGCCGGTTGCCGCCCAGCAGCCGAACTTCGCCCGACACGTCATTCTGGTGCTCGTCGACTCCCTCGACCTGGCCACCATTCGCGCCGTGCGCTATGCCCGCACGCTCAAGCCCACCCAGCTGCGCGCCGTCCACTTCATGCTGGACAGCGCGCACGCGCAACAACTGCAGGCGGACTGGGACGACCATCCGGCCGTCGGCATCCCGCTGGAGACGATCGACTGTCCGGACCGGCGACTCACCCGGGCCGCGGTCGAGCTGACGGCCCGGTTGACCGAGGACGGCCAGACCGAGGTCACGCTGCTACTGCCGCGACGGATCTACTCCCGGCTGCTCGGTCGGCTGCTGCACGACCGCACCGCTGACGAGATCGCCGACGTGGTCAGCAAGCTGCCGCATGTCGCAGCCACCATCGTTCCCTACAACGTGGGGACCGTGCTGACCGGTTCGTCCACCGGCACCGAGCTGTTGGTGCCGGCTGCGCCCGGTGCCGGGCCAGCCGAGCTCAGCCCCGTGCTGGCAGCCGTCAATGGTCAAGCTGGCGCCCCGACGCCGGGGCGCCGGACACCTCGCCGACCAGCCGGGCCGGCATCCCGGACGCCCTCCGTGCCGGACGCGGACGGGACCATCGCCATCGGCGACGTGGCCTGGCGGGAGCGGGCGCAGGTCGAGGGCCGTATCCGGGCAGTGCGGGTTACTCCGGTATCGGACTCACCGTCGCTGGAGTGCGAGGTAGTCGACCCCACCGGCGGCCTGGCGGTGCTCTTCTATGGCCGGCGCAAGATTGCCGGGATCGAGCCCGGCGCGCGGATCCGGCTGGACGGCATGGTCGGCGACTTCAACGGTCACCTGGCCATGGCCAACCCCGTCTACGAGCTGCTGCCGGGGGAGGCGGAAGCACACTGACCGTTTGCGGGGCCCGGTCGGCACCGGTAACGGTCAGTGCATCCGCGGCGTCCTGAGCCGGACGCAGGTCGTTTACTGCGGCAGGTCGTTCGCCGTCGGCTTGTCCTCGTTGGCCGGGGCCTAGGGCAGGTAGTGCTAGCTAGCAGCTAGCGGATATCTCGCCGTCGGAGGCCGGTCAGCCCGGCCAGCGTGAGGGCGGCAGCGACGGCGATGAGCACCATGAACGGCATGTAGGTCAGGTGGGCCGCTGGCAACTGGGCCGTGCGTTCGAACGGCGAGAGCCTTTGAAGCCATCTGGGGACACCGAGCGCCGGGCCCAGCAGCCCGACGACGAGGCAGACCGTGAGGATGGCCCACGACGCGACGGCCCCACGTGGCGCGAGCCCGACGAGCGCAACTGTGAACCCGACCAGCAGCCACATTGCGGGGGCGTAGACGAGGGCGTCGCCGACCAGGTGCGGAACGACGCTGAGATCGCCACCGACGACGCCGTAGCTGAGACCCACCGCCAGACCAGCGAGGGCGAGCAAGACGACGCTGCCGGCGAAGGCTACCGTGAGGTGACTCGTCGCCCACCGCCAACGCGAGACCGGCGTTGCCAGGACCGCTTCGGCGCGCATCGATGTCTCCTCGCTGCGCAATCGCAGAGCGGATTGGATCGCGAAGCCGGTGCCGATGAGGGCCAAGGTGCGAAACGAGGTAGCGAGGTAGGAGTCGGTGAGGCTGGCACCCCCTGCTCGGGCCAGCATGTCAGCGAGTGCCTTGTTGCGGCCCACGAAGGTGTCGATGCTGGGGGCGATCGAGCCGTAACCCACACCGGCGACGAGGACGCCGACACTCCACCCGGTCAGGCTGCCGCGCTGGAGGCGGACGGCCAGACCAATGGGACGTCCTAGACTTGGCGCGGCACAAGACCGCCCTGGCCGCGGTGCTATGAGCCCTTCCCCGAGATCCCGCCGCCCAGCCAAGACGCTGGCTGTGGCAACCAGGACAGTGGTCGCCACGACCAGAAGCAGGAACGGCCACCACCGCTGACCTGCGAAGGGCCTGGCCTTTTGCGCCCAGCCGATCGGCGAGAACCACGAGACGGTGCCATCACCGATGTCACCCACGGCTCGCACGACGAACGCCGCGCCGAGCACTACCCCCGCTACGCCGTACACGACCCGGACGTTCTCGGTGATCTGGGCCGCCAGGAGGGCAACGCCGCCGAAGACGAGTCCGAGCAGCATGAACGACGTCCCAAGGGTGAGTGACCCGGCGGCGGGAAGGTGCTGCGCGAGCATGGCGAGGGTGGTGGCTACGCCCACAGCCACGTTCATGGCGGCCACTGTGAACGAGGCGGACGCAATGGGAGCGCAACTCCCGACCGGCAGGGAGCGAAGCAGTTCGAGCCGGCCGGCCTCCTCCTCGCCGCGAGTGAGCCTGCCGATCATCAGCAGGCTCATGAGGGCTACGACCACCATGCCCATCGCGCCGGCCTGGAACGCCACTTCCCCACCGACGGTGTTCAGACTCTGGGCGGGACCGTTGAAGACGATGGCGGCGGCATTGCCCTGCGAGGCGGCAGCCGCCTGATCGAGGTCGGCCTGCGTGGGATACAGCCCCTTAATCCCCACGACTGTCAGCGCCACCAGTCCGGCGACGGCGAAGACCCAGACCAGGATCCGGATGCGGTCGCGCCGCACAATAAAGCGGGTGAGTTCGGCGGTGCCGGTGAGCTCGGTCATCGCGCCGATCACGGCCGCGCCTCCCGATCGCTCTTGACCCAATCATGTTCACGGGCCAGCTGGTCGCCGTAGTGCCGCAGGAACAGCTCCTCGAGTGTGGGCGGATGGCTGATGAGACTGCGGACTCCGAGCTCGCCGAGCCTCTGCACGGCAACGTCGAGGTGAGCCGTGTCGACGTCGAAACGGACATGGGTGCCGTCTATCTCAAGGCTATGGACCCCGGGAAGGTCCGCCAGGCGCTCGGCAGAACGCTCGGTCTCCGCGATAATCGATGTTCGGGTCAGATGCCGAAGCTCATCGAGGGTGCCGCTCTGCTCCGTACGCCCCGCCCGAATGATGCTCACCCGGTCGCACAGCGACTCGACCTCGGCAAGGATGTGGCTGGACAGCAACACTGTTCGTCCCTCGGCCTTGACCTCGCGGATGCAGTCCTGGAACACCGCCTCCATTAGCGGGTCGAGGCCCGACGTCGGCTCGTCGAGGATCAACAACTCGGCGTCAGACACTAGCGCTGTCACCAATCCCACCTTCTGCCGGTTCCCTTTCGAATAGGTGCGCGCCTTCTTGGTTGGGTCGAGCTCGAATCGCTCGAGCAGTTCATCCCGGCGCCGCCGATCAAGGTCGCCTCGCAGCCGGCCGAACAGATCGATCACCTCTCCACCGCTCAGAGTCGGCCACAGGGTCACCTCGCCTGGGACGTAGGCCAGTCGACGATGCAGTTCAACAGCGCCGTTCCACGGATCGCCAGCCAGCATCACGACCTCCCCGGCGTCCGCTCTTAGCAGGCCGAGTAACACCCGGATCGTCGTCGTCTTGCCGGCACCGTTTGGCCCGAGGAAACCGTGGACCTCACCGGTCTCGACAGTCAGGTCGAGCCCGTCGAGCGCGCGTGTGCGGCCGAACGTCTTTACGAGTCCAAGCGCGGTGATGGCCCTGCTCACGCCGCCACGCTCCCCGGCGATGGACTGCGAACGCAGGTACTCGATGACCCATCCAATACAGATCGGCGACTGCCGTCGCTCGAACCCGGCAACTCAGTCACCGATCCCCCTCCAGAATCGCAGCGTGAGAACGGATCGGCCCCAACACCCGCCGAGCCTCGCGCCAGCCTGCATGGTCGGCTAGTACCCAAGGTCCCAGCCCCGTCCGTATCCCCGTTGGCCCAAGCCGTCCTCGCTGGGCCCGAGTTGGATGTCGCCCTCGACCCGCGAAGCGGAGCCCCGCAGTCCCCTGTTCGATCGGCGGTACTTCCGTTCAGCCGTAGTTCATCCGACCCCGGGAGCGATCGGCCGGGTCGCGGCCTCCAGCGCAAGCACGATCGAGCGGTACGGCTTGCCGGTCTGCCGAGACAACCCGATCTCGCAGGTCCGGTTGCTGCAGAGGTAGTCCGGGTGGTGCCTGCCCGCCAGGGCCGCCACCTCGTGCTGCAGCGCTGAGGCGGGCAGCTCCGGATGCAGCCAGCCGCGGTCGCCGGCGAAGCCGCAGCAGCCAGCCTCCGGCGGGTTGACGACCTCTTCGGCCAGCGCCGCCCCGATCGCCTCCAGCTTGCCGACGGCGCTGATGTGGTACGCCGAACAGACGGCGTGCACCGCCACGGACCCCACTTTGGCCGTCACCTGCAACCTGGGCAGCAGCAAGTCGTGCAGCCAGTCGATGCTGTCCAGGAAGGTCATCCGGTCGAAGCGCTCGGCGTTGTCCGGGCTGAGGTACTCCCGGCAGGTGCGCAAGCCCGACGTACAGGAAGTGGCATCCACGACGATCGGCCGCGAGCCTTCGCTGGACCACCACCAGGCGCGCTCGACGGTGCGCTTGGCCATTAGCTGCATGCCCTCGAAGTAGCCCTTGGAGTGCCACGGCGTACCGCAGCAGGCGCCGGCGACGTCGTCGGGGATCACGACCGGCAGGCCCGCCCGCGCGCTGACGGCCACCAGCGCCTCGGGCAGGGTGGGATGGCGCGCTTCCCCCTCGCCCGGGCCGAAGATCCGGTTGACGCAGGCCGGGAAGTAGACAGCGGCGGCCTCGGCCGCCGCCGTGGCCGGCAGCGGTGGGGCAGCCGGTGGCATGGTCGGGTCCCAGCGCGGCATCAGGTCGGCGCTCACCGCAGCCCGCAGCAGGTCGGTGGCGGCCACCAACGGGCGATGGGTGGCGATCTTGGCGGTGGCGTGAGCGGTGCGTAGCAGCACCCGGAAGGCCTGCTCCACCGCGGCGTACCGCTCGGCGACCTCCCGGCCGATTTGTTCCGCCCGGGGCGAGTGCTGCTGGTGCCGGAACCGCTTGACCAGCTCCCCGGTGTTGATCTCGACCGGGCAGGCCAGCTCGCACATGCCGTCACCAGCGCACGTCTCCAGCCCGGCGTACTCATAGTCCTGCTGCAGCGGTCGCAGCAGGTACCCGGCGCCGTCGGCCGCGTCCTGGCGCAGCATCTCCCGCCGGACGACGATGCGCTGGCGCGGCGTCAGCGTCAGCTCGCGGCTGGGGCAGACGTGCTCGCAGTAGCCGCACTCGATGCATCGGTCGGCCTCGGGCTCGATGCTCGGCGTGGTCTTGAGGTGGCGCAGGTGCGCCTGCGGGTCGTCGGTGAGCACCACGCCCGGGTTCAAGATCCCGTCCGGGTCGGCCAGCGCCTTGATCCGGCGCATGACATCCAGCGCCGCCGCGCCCCACTCGGCACCGACGAAGGGCGCCATGTTGCGGCCAGTCCCGTGCTCTCCCTTCAGCGCGCCTTCGTACCGCAGCACCAACTCCACCAGCTCGGCCATAAACCGGCCGTAGCGCGCGATCTCGCCGGCGTCGTTGAGTGACTGGGTGAGCAGGAAGTGCAGGTTGCCGTCCTTGGCGTGACCGAAGACGACGCCCTCGCCGTACCCGTGCTGCCGGAACAGGGCGCCGAGCTCTTCGACGGCGTCGGCCAGCTGGTGGATCGGAAAGGTCACGTCTTCGAGCAGCACCGAGTGACCGCTCGCCCGGGCCGCGCCGACGGAGGTGAACAGACCGTTGCGCACGGTCCAGTACTCCAGCTGGCGCTGCGGGTCCAGGGTGAACTCCGCCGGCAGGAGCAGGTCCATCCCGGCCAGCGCCGCCTCGGCGGTCTGCCGCAGCCCCGGAAGGGCGGCAGCGTCCGCGGTGGCCACGTCGACCAGCAGGGCGGCCGCGCCATCGGGCAGGTCGGTCAGGTGCGCCGGGACACCCTTCCTTCCCTCGACCGCCCGCATCGACGCTCGGTCGAGCAGCTCGATCGCGGTGGCACCCACTTCCCGCAGCGGCACGATGGCGTCGTTGGCGGCGTGCAAGCTGGGGAAGATCAGCAAGCTGGTGGCCCGGTGCGGCAGCACCGGCACCGTGTCCAAGACGGCCTCGGCGGTGAAGGCCAGCGTGCCTTCGGACCCAACCAGCAGGTGAGTGAAGATCTCCAGCGGCTCGGCGTGGTCCAGGAAGGCATTCAGGCCGTAGCCGGTGGTGTTCTTCCGGCTGTGCTTGCGCTGGATCTTCTCGGTCAGCCCAGCATTGGCGAGCAGCTCAGTACGCAACTGCGCCAGCCCCGCGGCCAGCTCCGGCTCCTCGACGGCGAACCGCTCCGCGGCGTCCTGGGCCGCCGTGTCGATCACCGTGCCGGAGGGCAGCACGAAGGTCAAGGAGCGCAGGGTGCGGTAGGCGTTCTGCTCGATCCCGCAGCACATGCCGCTGGAGTTATTCGCCAGGATGCCGCCGATGGTGCAGGCGGCCAGGCTGGCCGGGTCGGGGCCGAGCTTCGCGCCGTAGGGCTTCAGAGCGAGGTTGACCCGGGCGGCGATCGTGCCCGGCCCGACCCGCACCCGGGCGCCGCCGTCCTCGACCTCGATCCGGCGCCAGTACCGACCCACCTCGACCAGGACGCCGTCGGTCTGGGCCTGGCCGGACAAGCTGGTGCCGGCCGCCCGGAAGGTCATCGGTACGTCGCGGTCCCGGCACAGGGCGAACAGCGCCTGGATCTCCACCACTGACTCGGCCAGTACGACGGCCTTGGGGATCAGGCGGTAGAAGCTCGCGTCCGAGGCGAACGCAACCAGGTCGATCGGGCGGGTCAGCACCCGGTCGGGGCTAACGATGCGCTCCAGCTCAGCGATCAGCCCCGGGTCGATCCGCAGCACCGCCTGGCCCGCGGTCGAGGTGGACGGGACCACTGTTGCCGTCATCCACACTCTCCCTGCGTCGTCATCCCCCGGAACGTTCGGCTGTCCACGCGGTTCAGATCCCCATCTATCCGCCGAGGTGTCGACGTCGTTCCGGACCACCCCGGGGCGTGCCGGCGCGGGGGTGCGGACCGGCCTGCTTGGCGGCGGTCGTGCCGGTCGGAGCCTGTTCGCCTTCGGCCGTCGCGACGCCGGCCGAGTTCGACAGATCGTTGTCAGCGCTGTCAGCGCGGACGCTCCGGTCCGGCTCCGCAGGTCCATCGGCCATGGTTGCCCTCCCGGCACCGCTCCTGGAGTGCCCACACCTAAGCGTTACAGCCGGCCGGCGCGGTGACCGGTAAGCCGAACCAAGGGCTGTGCACCCGGTGTCGACGCCCGTGCTCGTGCCCGCCCACGTACTGCACCTACCCGGTCAGCAGGGCGGCCGAATCGCTCTGGGCGCGTCGGTCACCACGTCATTGCACCGGAAATCATCCACGGACGGCACCGGCTCGCACCGTGTGCCGATCTGGATACGCATTGCCACGGCACGGTGGACACCCATCCCGTCCAGCCGGTTACTCTCGGTCCCCTTCGCCGATGTTCCACCCGGACGTGGCCCATCCGGCGTACCGTCCCGTGAACCCGGCCAACGGCTGCTCGCCAGCCGCACCGGTTGCGATCTCCTCGGCGTCCAGGCGAAGGCACCTATGATCGTACCGGACTACAAGCAGGTCCTCGACCCGGTGTCGCACTCGCTCGCGACGACGTCGATCTTCGCGGCCCTGCCGTTGCTCACCCTGTTCGTCCTGCTGGGCGTCGTAAAGATGAAGGCTTGGATCGCCGCACTCACCTCGCTCGCAGTCGCCATCGTCATTGCCACGGTGGTCTACCCGATGCCGCTGGGTGACGCGCTCAACACCTCGCTGTACGGCGCGGCCTTCGGCTTCTTCCCGATTATGTGGATCGTGATCAATGCGATCTGGATCTACAACATGACGGTCGCCACGGGGCACCTCGACGTCCTGCGCCGCTCCTTCGGCAAGATCAGCGACGACCAGCGGGTACAGGCCATGATCGTGGCCTTCTGCTTCGGGGCGCTGATGGAGGCCCTCGCCGGCTTCGGCACGCCGGTCGCCATGAGCTCAGTGATGCTGATCGCGCTCGGCTTCGCTCCCATGCGGGCGGCAATGCTGGCCCTAGTCGCGAACACTGCCCCGGTGGCCTTCGGCGCCCTCGCGGTGCCTATCACCACCCTGGCCTCTCCGGCGGTGACCGGTCTGCCAGTGGACAAGCTCGGTGCCATGGTGGGGCGGCAAACCCCGGTCCTTGCCCTGTTCGTGCCGCTGGCCCTGGTCTTCATCGTGGACGGCAGGCGCGGCCTGCGCGAGACCTGGCCGGTCGCCCTCGTCTGCGGCGTCAGTTTCGCGCTGGCCCAGTTCGTCTGCTCCAACTACATCTCGGTCGAGCTCACCGACATCGTCGCCTCGCTGGTGGCTGCGGTGTCCGTGATCGGCTTCACCCGGCGGTGGCATCCGAGCGCGGCCCGCGAGGGCGTCGGCCAGGCCAGGCGGGGAGCGCGGCCGGCGGTGGCCGGCGGTGCCAGCGACGAGACCGACTCCGACTTCCGCGAGCGGGTGGCCCAGTCCAACAGCGAGCTGGCGCACCACGACCCGCCGGGAGAGGTGGCGAAGGCCTACGCGCCGTACCTGATCATCATTGCGGTGTTCGTCATATCCACGCAGATCAAGTGGCTGGCCGGCGTGGCGCCCGCCAAGGCGGGCACCACCGGGACCGGCATCGAGCGGTTCACTCACATCGTCAACTGGCCCGGTCTGCACATCAAGAACTCGGCCAGCAAGGCGGTGGCCACCACCTTCAAGCTCAACTACGTCTCGGCGGCCGGCACCCTGCTATTAGTCACCGGCATCCTTACCATGATCGTGCTCAAGCTGAGCGTCGGACGAGCACTGAGCATTTACGCCGCGACGCTCAAGCAGCTCTGGCCGGCCATCGTCACCGTCATGGCCGTGCTGGGGCTCGCCTACGTGATGAACCAGTCGGGCCAGACGCAGACCCTGGGCCGATGGATGGCCGGTGCAGGCGGTCTGTTCGCCTTGATATCCCCGATCCTGGGCTGGCTGGGAGTGGCGGTCACCGGCTCGGACACCTCGTCGAACTCCCTGTTCGGCGCCTTGCAGGTGACGGCCGCCAAGCAGACCGGCCTGAACCCGCTGCTCATGGCGGCCGCCAACAGCTCTGGCGGGGTGCTCGGCAAGATGGTCTCGCCGCAGAACCTGGCGATCGCCGCCGGCGCGGTCGGCATGGCCGGGCAGGAGGGCGAGCTGTTCCGGCGGGTGCTGGGCTGGAGCCTGGGCTTCTTGGCGTTCATGTGCATCCTGGTCTACCTGCAGTCGACGTCCGTGCTGTCGTGGATGATCCCCTGACGCCCACGGCGGCTTTCCGGCGTACCGACCAGAAAGGCTGATCCCCGTGCGGGTGGCCCTGTTCATCACCTGCTTCAACGACGTCATGTACGCCAAGACCGGCCGCGCGGTGGTCGAGCTGCTGGAGCGCCTCGGCCAGCAGGTCGAGTTCCCGATGGAGCAGACCTGCTGCGGCCAGATGCACTTCAACACCGGCTACCAGCGGGAGTGCATCTCGATGGTCCGCCGGTTTGCCGACGTTTTTGCGCCGTACGACGCGGTGGTCTCGCCGTCCGGGTCGTGCGTGTCGATGGTGCGGGAGTACCACTCGCGGGTGGCCGAGGTCGCCGCGGAGCGCGGGGAGGATCTCTCCCTCGGCACGGACGTCGCGGCAGTGGCACCGAAGGTCTACGAGCTCTCGGAGTTCCTGGTCGACGTGCTCGGGGTGACCGACGTCGGCGCGTACTTCCCGCACCGGGTGACCTACCACCCGACCTGCCACTCGCTGCGCATGATTCACGTCGGGGACAAGCCGCTGCAGCTGCTGCGGGCAGTGCGCGGGATCGACCTGGTCGAGCTGCCGGCGGCCGAGCAGTGCTGCGGCTTCGGCGGCACGTTCGCGGTGAAGAACTACCAGACCTCGACCGCCATGCTGGCCGACAAGATGAGCCACGTTTTGGACACCGGCGCCGAGGTCTGTACCGCTGGCGACAACTCCTGCCTGATGCACATCGGCGGCGGGCTGTCCCGGCTGCGCTCCGGCGTACGCACCCTGCACCTGGCCGAAATCCTGGCCGCGACCGAGTGACTTCCACCGAGTGAGCCGCCTGGTGGAAGAATGAAGACCGAATGAATGAGGTACGTCGGTGAGCGCACCGGTCCCTGCCGGCACCAAGTTCCCGGCCGCGGCGGGCAAGGCCCTCGCCGACACCCAGCTGCGACGCAACTTGCGCAAGGCGACCACCACGATCCGCGACAAGCGGGCCTCGGTCGTCGGCGAGCTGCCGGACTGGCAGGAGCTACGGGAGGCCGGCCGGGCCACCAAGGAGCGGGTGCTGCGCCACCTGGACACCTACCTGGTGCAGATCGAGGAGTCGGTCACGGCGGCCGGCGGCCGCGTCCACTGGGCGCGCGACGCCGAGGAGGCGAACCGGATCGTCGCCGAGCTGGTGCAGGCCACCGGTGAGCACGAGGTCATCAAGATCAAGTCCCTGACCACCGACGAGATCGACCTCAACGGCGGGCTGGCGGCGACCGGCATCACGGCGTACGAGACCGACCTGGCCGAACTCATCGTCCAGCTTGGCCACGACTACTCCTCGCACATCCTGGTCCCGGCGATCCACAAGAACCGCTCCGAGATCCGGGAGATCTTCTTGCGGGAGATGCCGGACGTCGATCCCGGCTTGACCGACGAGCCGCGAGTGCTGGCGATGGCGGCCCGCAAGCACCTGCGCCGCAAGTTCCTCTCCACCCGGGTCGGGGTCAGCGGCGGCAACTTCCTCATCGCCGAGACCGGCACCGTGGTCATCGTGGAGTCCGAGGGCAACGGCCGGATGTGCCTAACGCTGCCCGAGGTGCTGATCAGCGTGGTCGGCATCGAAAAGGTGCTGCCGACCTGGGCGGACCTTGAGGTCTTCCTCCAGCTGCTGCCGCGGTCCTCCACCGGCGAGCGGATGAACCCCTACACATCGACTTGGCGCGGGGTGACCCCCGGCGACGGGCCGCAGGAGTTCCACCTGGTGCTGCTGGACAACGGCCGTACCGACGCCCTGGCCGACCAGATCGGTCGGCAGGCGCTCAACTGCATCCGGTGCTCGGCCTGTCTGAACGTCTGCCCGGTCTACGAGCGGGTCGGCGGCCACTCCTACGGCTCGGTCTATCCAGGTCCGATCGGCGCAGTGATCACCCCGCAAATCCGGACCGGCGCCAGCAAGACCGACGCCACCAGCCGCACCGACGCCTCGCTGCCGTACGCCTCCTCGCTGTGCGGCGCCTGCTACGAGGTGTGCCCGGTAAAGATCAACATCCCCGAGGTGCTGGTGCACCTGCGAGCCCGGGTGGTGGATGAAAAGCGCGAGCACAAGCTGCCGACTCCGGAGATGATCGCCATGCAGGCGATGAAGTGGGTCTTCGACGACGCCAAGCGGTTCGAACGGGCGGAGGCGGCGGCCCGGCTCGGATCCAGGCCGATGGCCCGCGGTGGCAAGATCGGCACGCTGCCCGGGATGCTCGGGCGCTGGAGCGATGCCCGGGACACCCCGGCCGTGCCGTCGGAGTCGTTCCGCCAGTGGTGGGAGCGCAACCGGGCCGGCGGCAGTGGCGGAACCGGCAGTGGCGGAACCGGCAGTGGCGGAACCGGGTCCGACCGGAGCGGGTCGTGACCGCGCTGCCGGAGTCCGAGCGGTCGGCCAACGCGGCGGCGCGGGCGGAAATCCTCGCCCGGATCCGGTCGGCGCTGCACGACGTACCCGCCGACGAGCAACCAGCGGACGTCGTCGTGGCCCGACACTACCTGCGGTCCTCGGCACTGGACCGCGCCGCGCAGGTGGACCTGTTCGTCGAGCGGGTCGAGGACTACCGGGCGATCGTGCACCGAATTGCGGCCATCGAGCTGCCGGTCGCCGTTGCGTCGGCGATCCGACAGCGAGGTGCCCGGCGGATCGTCGTCCCGGCCGCCTTACCGCCGGAGTGGCAGCCGGCAGATGCCGACCTGCTCCTCGACACCGGTGAGCTGACCGCCGCCAACCTCGACGGGACGGACGGCGTGATCACTGGCTGCGCCGTCGGGATCGCCGAGACCGGCACGATCGTGCTCGATGCCGGGCCGACCCAGGGTCGGCGGATGCTGACGCTGGTGCCGGATTACCACTTGTGCGTGGTCTTCGCCGACCAGGTGGTCGGCACGGTGCCGGAAGCCGTCGCCCGACTCGACGGCACCCAGCCGACGACGTTCATCAGCGGACCGTCGGCCACCAGCGACATCGAGCTGAGCCGGGTGGAAGGCGTGCACGGTCCCCGCACCCTCGAGGTGCTGCTGGTCGAGTGACCGGTTACGACGGTGAGCGATGAATGCCGAGCAGCGCCCCAGTCTGACGCGCGATAATCCAAGGCGCCGCTACCGTTGTCGGGGCTCGGGACACCCCGGGCCTGCGTGGGCAGTCGAGGGGTTTCGACGTGCGTCGGTGGAGTGCCTACGTCCTGTTCGTGGTGGCTGCGTTGCTGGTTGCGCTCGCCGGTCTGGCGGGGCTGGTCAACCGCGAAGTGCTCGACGGCCCCGGGTTCGTGGCCAACGTCGAACACCTGCGGCAGGATCCACGGCTAGCGAGCGCGATCGGTAACCAGGTTGCCGACGCCGCCGTCGCGCGGCGAGCCGACCTGGTAGCGGTCAAGCCGCTGGTGGCGCAGATCTCGGCCACGGTGATCGCCAGTGACGCCGCGGGTCCGATCTTCCGCAGCGCCGCGAACCAGGCGCACGCAGCGTTCACCACCGCGGACTCGGACCAGGTGGTGCTGCGGCTCGCCGACTTCGGCGCCGTGGTGTCCGCGGTGCTGCGCGAGGTGTCACCGCAAGCCGCTGCGGCCATCCCCGCCGATCTTCCCGTTCGGCTGGCCGTGGTGGGCGGGCAGGGCGGCGCCATCGGCAGGGTGGTGCAAGGCGCCCACCTCGCCGCGACTCTCGCCTGGCTGTTGCCGCTCTTGGCACTGGCCTGCGTCCTGGCGGGGGGTGTCGTGCACCCCGGCCGGCGGGGAGCCGTCCTGGGCGCTGGCGCAGCCGTGTCGGCCGGCGGCGTCCTGCTGCTGCTCATGGCCGCGGCGGGGCAGTGGTGGTCCTCCTCGCTCGACCGGTCCAGTCTGGCAGGGGCGGCGAAGGCGGCTCTGTGGGCCGCCTTCGGTCAGCCGCTGTTCCGGATCGCTGCGCTGACCGTGGTGCTGGGCGGTCTACTGGCCGCGATCGCGGCTTCAGGGCCTGGCTACGCCGACATCCGCGGATGGGTGTCTCGGCTTCCCGGTCGGCTAGCCTCGCGACCCCAGACGACCGGCCTGGCGGTTCTGCGGGCGGTGGCGATCGGGCTCGGCGGCCTCGGGCTGATCTTTTGGACGGAGCGGATGCTGTCCGCGCTGGCCGTGCTGCTCGGTCTCGGCGCCGCTGTGTACGCCGTCCTGGACCTGAATCGCCTCGTCACTGGGGTGGAGGCTCAGGGGGAGTTAGGGGCTACGGAAGCCCAGCCGGCTCGGGGTCAGCGTCCGCGGCACCGCGCGGCTTGGTTGGTGCCGGCCGGGCTGGGATCGGTTCTCGCGCTGCTCGCCGGGTTTCCGCTGGCGCTCAACGCCCGAGCGCCGGACCGAACGGTATCTGCCTCCCAGGGCCAAGGGCCGATGGTCTGCGCCGGGCATGCCGAGTTGTGCGACCGGCGCTTCACCGAGGTGGCCTGGGCGGCGGCTCACAACGCGATGTCGGCGGAGGACCAGGGCTTCTACCTGGCCGAGCAGCCGACGAGCCTGGTCGGGATGTTGGATGCGGGCGTGCGGGTCCTGCTGATCGACACCTGGTACGGGCAGCCGGTGGCCAACGGCCGGAGCATCACCGCGACAAGCAACTTCACCGCCGCCGCGCAGCAGGCCGAGCAGGCCTTCGCACCCGAGCTCCTGCAGTCGGTCGAGCGGCTGACCACGTCGATCCAGAGCAACGGCGGGCCGCCGTCCGGACCAGTGCAGCCCTATTTGTGTCACACGTTCTGTGAGATCGGCGGCACCCCCCTGCTGCCCGCGTTGCAGGGCGTGCAGGCGTGGATGTCGGCCCACCCGACCGAGGTAGTGACGCTGTTCATCCAGGACGCGGTGACTCCCGCGGACACCGCGAAGGTCTTCGACCGGGCCGGGCTGACGCGCTACGCCTACCACTCCGATGGCATCGCCGCGCCCTGGCCGACCTTGCGCGCCATGGTCGAGTCCGGCCGGCGCCTGGTCGTGCTGATGGAGAACCAAGGCGGTGGAGATGCGTACCCGTGGCTGCTGCCGGGCTTCGACTACGTCCAGGACACCGGCTACACCTACCCGACCGTCGCCTCCTTCGACTGCGGGTTGAAGCGGGGCCGCCCGGACTCCCCGTTGTTCCTGCTCAACCATTGGCTGAGCGGTTTCTCGACCCTGTACACCGACGCCCGGACGGTCAACGCCTATGCCGTGCTGTCCGCGCGCGGGCGGCAGTGCCAGGCCGAACGGGGTCGGCTGCCGAACTTCGTCGCGGTGAACTGGGCCAACCTCGGAGCCTTGCAGCGCGTCGTGGACGAGCTGAACGGCTTTTGACCCTCGCAGCGGGTACGTCTCACGCCTCACCTCACCGGGGGACCGGCTGCGGTGCCCGCGTCATTCCGTCTCGGCAGGCAGGTGTCCGGGCACGATGGTAGAACTATCGTCGATCAGCCTGTTGCCTTCTTGTCCAAGGAGCTAACCCATGAATCTCGCAGCGGATTACCCCCTCCTCAACTCGTTCTGGACGATCCTGGAGATCTTCTTCTTCGTCCTCTGGATCTGGCTGGTGATCACAGTCTATGTGGACATCTTCCGCAGCCGGGACCTGTCGGGTGGCGGCAAGGCGCTGTGGGTGCTGTTCGTGTTGATCCTTCCGGTCCTCGGTGTCTTGGTCTACCTGATAATCCGCGGCGGGAAGATGCATGAGCGGGCGGTTCAGCAGGCCGAGGTTCAGCAGGATGCCCTCCGTGGCTACATCCAGCAGATGGCCGCCGGCGCGCCGGCCAGCACCGCCGATCAGCTCACAAAGCTGGCGGACCTGCGCGAGCGGGGGGTCGTATCGGCGGAGGAGTTCGACCGCGAGAAGGCGAAGCTTCTCAGCCACGCGTAAGCGGTCGGCACGGTGGGCGGGACCTACCCGGAATCGGCGATTGTCCGCAGAGTGTCGACCGTCACAGAGTGCCCAGCCGCCTGGCACGAGCGGCTGCGTCACTGCCAACTGGATTACTGGCGTGGCCCGGCCCGGTCCGGGTGTCAAGTCAGCCCGTGGTGTTGTCGATGAGCGCAGCCATCTCGCCATCCAACGGAGGACCGCTGACCGTCGCACTGGCCCAGCTGCATGTGCTGGGCCAGTGCGAGCGGGCCAGGGCTGTCCGCCGAGTTCCCAGCGGCGTACGCGCGAGAGCGTCGGTCAGCGGTCAGCGGGACAGCTGGCGCTGGAGTCGCTGCAGCTGGACGATCACTGACCAGGTGACTTCGTCGATTGCGCGAGCGCCGTTCACCGTGACGAGCTGCTCGCGCTCACGATAGTAGTTCAGCAACGGGGTGGTCTTTTCGGCGTACACCTCGAGGCGGTGGGTGATTACTTCCTCGGTGTCGTCGGTTCGGCCGGTGGCCTGCCCCCTGGCGACCAGCCGCTCCACGAGGTCATCGGTGGGTACCTCGAGGTGGACCGCGGCCTGGACGGCGACCCCGAGATCTTTCGCCACCGAGTACGCCGCCTCGGCCTGCTCCACGGTGCGCGGAAAGCCGTCCAGGACATAGCCTGCCCCCTGGTTGGCCTTGGTCACCGGCTTGTAGAGCATGTCCATCACGACCGCGTCCGGAACCAGGTCGCCACGCTGCAGGTAGGCCTTGGCCACCCGGCCGATGGCGGTCTTCCGAGCCACGTGCTGGCGGAACAGGTCGCCGCTGGAGATGTGCGTGAGGCCGAAGTGGGTGGCGATCTGCTCGGCCTGCGTACCCTTTCCGGCGCCGGGAGCGCCGATCATCAACAGCCGCATCCGACCCACCTGTTCGTCATGGGCGAAATTGTCGCATCGGCCCGCGCGG
>JADGOU010000019.1 GCA_017882835.1 Frankiaceae bacterium
CGGCTACGGCACAGCCGGTACGGCGTGTCGCGGTCGCGTCCGATGCCGACGGCGGGTGAAGGCGCTCGGGGCAACCAGCTTCACCCGGCTACGGCACAGACAAGTCCTGCCCATCGGCAGTTTCACCGGCTCGAATGGCTGCCGGGATGGCGGTGGTGTCCGGCCGCCGGACCGCGGGCGTCAACCGGCGGTGAGCTCCGCCGCCACCAGCTCGGCGATCTGCGCGGTGTTCAGAGCGGCACCCTTGCGCAGGTTGTCCCCGCACAGGAACAGCTCCAACGCGCGCGGGTCGTCCAGCGACTGGCGCACTCGGCCGACCCAGGTGGGGTCGGTGCCCACCGCGTCCGCCGGCGTCGGGAACTCGCCGGCTTTCGGGTCGTCGAGGAGCACCACTCCGGGCGCGCCACGGAGCACCGCCTGCGCCTCGATCGCCGGCACCGGCCGGCTGAACACAGCGTGGACGACTAACGAGTGCGTCGTCACCACGGGCACCCGCACACAGGTCGCCGACACCCGCAGGTCCGGCAGCCCGAGAATCTTGCGGCTCTCGTTGCGGACCTTGAGCTCCTCCGAGCTCCAGCCGGCTTCCTTCAGCGAACCGGCCCAGGGCACGACGTTGAGCGCCAGCGGCGCCGGGAAGGGCCCCAGGTCGTCACCGACCACGCGGCGCAGGTCTCCGGGCCGGACGCCGACGTCGCGCGCGCCGGCCACCTTGGCGGTCTGGTCATACAGCGTGTCGATGCCCGCCTGCCCGGCGCCGGACGCCGCCTGGTACGACGCCACCACCAGCGACTCCAGCCCGAACCGCCGGTGCAGCGCGCCAAGGGCGACCACGAGGGTGAGCGTGGTGCAGTTCGGATTGCTGATGATGCCGCGCGGCCGGTGCCGGGCCGCCTCCGGGTTGACCTCGGGCACGACCAGCGGCACGTCGTCGTCCATCCGGAAAGCGCCGGAGTTGTCCACCACCACCGCGCCGTACGACGCGGCGACCGGCGCCCACTGCGCGGACACCTCGTCCGGGACGTCGAACATCGCCACGTCCACACCGGCGAAGACCTCGGGCGCGAGCGCCTGCACCTCGACTTCCGTGTGTCGAACGGACAGCCGCCGGCCGGTGGAGCGCGGGCTCGCGACCAGCCGGATCTCGCCCCAGACGTCCGGCCGGGTAGTGAGCAGGTCGAGCATCACCGAGCCGACCGCGCCGGTCGCCCCGACCACGGCCAGCGTCGGCTTGGCCTCGGCTGCGAGCGGGCTCATCGGCCACTCCCGCCGTACACCATCGCCGGCGAGTCGCCGGCAGCCTCCAGCTCGAATGCGGCGTGCACCGCCGCCACCGCCGCCGGTACGTCGACGTCGCGGCAGACCACCGATATCCGGATCTCCGAGGTGGAGATGATCTCGACGTTCACGCCCGCGTCGGCGAGCGCGCCGAAGAAGGTGGCCGAGACCCCCGGGTGCGATCGCATCCCGGCACCAACCAGCGACACCTTGCCGATGTGGTCGTCGTAGAGCAGCGACTCGAAGCCCACTTGCGGCTGCACCTTGGTCAAGGCGGCCATCGCCGGCGTGCCGTCCGCGGTGGGCACCGTGAAGGTGATGTCGGTGCGCCCGGTGGCCGCCACCGAGGTGTTCTGCACGATCATGTCGATGTTGACGTCGGCGTCCGCCAGGGCGCGAAGGATGCTGGCCGCGTTGCCGGGCTTGTCCGGCACGCCGACCACTGTCACCTTGGCCTCACTGCGGTCGTGCGCCACCCCGGAGATGATCGCCTGCTCCATGCTCTCCTCCTCGGGCACCGCACAGACCCACGTGCCGCTTTTCGAGACGAACGACGACCGGACGTGCACGGGCATCTGGTACCGGCGGGCGTACTCGACGCAGCGCACCATGAGCACCTTCGCGCCGCAGGCCGCCATCTCCAGCATCTCCTCGTACGAGATGCGGTCCAGCTTGCGCGCGGTCGGCACCAACCGCGGGTCGGCGGTGTAGACGCCGTCGACATCGGTGTAGATCTCGCAGACCTCGGCGGACAGGGCAGCGGCGAGCGCTACGGCGGTGGTGTCCGAGCCGCCACGACCCAGCGTGGTGATGTCCTTGGTGTCCTGCGACACACCCTGAAAGCCGGCGACGATCGCGACCGCTCCGTCGTCCAGCGCACCCCGGATCCGCCCCGGGGTCACGTCGATGATCCGGGCCTTGCCGTGCACGGAGTCGGTGATCACCCCGGCCTGGCTGCCGGTGAACGACCGCGCCTCCAGCCCCAGGCTGGCGATCGCCATGGCCAGCAGCGCCATGGAGATGCGCTCACCGGCGGTCAGCAGCATGTCCAGCTCGCGCCCCGGTGGCAGCGGGCTCACCTGCTCGGCGAGCTCGAGCAGCTCGTCGGTGGTGTCACCCATGGCGGACACCACGACGACCACGTCGTTGCCCGCCTTGCGAGTGTCGACGATGCGGGCCGCCACCCGGCGGATCCGATCTGCGTCGGCGACGGAGGACCCGCCGTACTTCTGCACGACGAGTGGCACGGCGTGCGCTCCGATCCGCTGGACTCCGCCGGGAAGTCTACCGACAGCCGCCGCCGTTGCCGGGTCGGCGCAACCCTCGGCGGCGAGCCCGCCACCGGCTCGCATTCATAACCCGTAGGCCTCGAGCAGCCGCAGCCAAACCTCGCTCACCGTCGGAAACGACGGTACGGCGTGCCAAAGCCGATCCAGCGGTACCTCGCCCACCACGGCAACCGTCGCCGAGTGCAGCAGCTCGGCCAGCCCCGGGCCGGTGAAGGTGGCGCCGATCAGCACCCGGCGCTCGTCGTCCACGACGAGCTGGCAGGTACCAGCGATCCCGGTCCCGAGGGTGGACGCGCCAGCGACCGAGCCGGTGTCCACGGCGACCACCCGGACCGACAGGCCCCGCTCGCGCGCCTGCGCCTCGGTGAGCCCGACCGCGCACACCTGTGGGTCGGTGAACGTCACCCGCGGCACCATGTCGACGCTGGAGCGGTCGACCGCGTCTCGGCCGAGGATGACGTCAGCGGCGATCCGAGCCTGGTACTTGCCCATGTGTGTCAACAGCGCCCGGCCGTTGCAGTCCCCGACCGCATACAGCCAGTCGCCGTCCACCCCGGTGACCTGCAGCCGGTCGTCGGTCGGCACCGGTCGACCCGGCTCCAGGCCGACGGTTTCCAGCCCGATGTCGGCCGTCCGGGGCCGGCGCCCGACGGCGACCAGGATCTCGTCCGCGTTGATCTCTCGGTCGTCGGCCAGGGTCGCCGTCACCGGTCCGTCCGCGCCGTCCCGCCGTACGGCGGTCAGCGCGACACCCGTGGTCACCGCGATGCCCTCGGCCTCGAAGGCCCGGCGTACCTGCTCGCCGGCGAACGGCTCCTCCCGAGCAAGCAGCCGCGGGCCGCCCTCGACGACGGTGACCTCGCGCGCACCGAGCCGGCGGAAGGCCTGTGCCAGCTCGGCACCGACCGCCCCACCACCGATCACCATCAGCCGGGCCGGCACCTCCTTGGCCCCGGTCGCGGTCCGGTTGTCCCACGGCCGGGACTCGCGCAGGCCCGGCACCGGAGGCATAGCCGCGGAGGTGCCGGTCGCCAGCACGACCGCCCGGTTCGCCGTCAGCCGGCGGGCGCCACCCGCGGTCAGCGCCACCTCGACCGCCCGGAGGCCGACGAGCCGGCTGGCGCCCCGGACCAGATCGATGTGGCGCTCGGTGAGCCAAGGAACCTGGCCGTCGTCGTGCCAGCTCGAGGTCATGTAGTCGCGCTGGGCCAGCGCTGCCGCCACGTCGATCTCGCCGGTCATGGCCGCGGCCGCCCCCGGCACCCGGCGGGCGGCGGCCAGCACGTCACCGGGGCGAATCAACGTCTTGCTCGGGATGCAGCCCCAGTAAGAGCATTCGCCGCCCACCAGTTCGGGCTCGACCAGGGCCACGGACAGACCGCCCTCGGCACACCGGCCGGCCACTGTCTCGCCGGCCGGACCGGCGCCCAAGACGACCACGTCGTACGAGTCGGGCATCAGCGGGCCTCCGGGCCGGCAGACTTCGGTCAGAAGGACGGGATTACGAGGAGGACTCGTCAGCCTCGTCCGGGTGCGGCTCGGGTGTGGTGTCCAGCCGGGCGTGCGCCACCACTGCCTGCAGCGCGCGCAACGCCGCGCCGGAGTGGTTGCCCCAGTGGCTCAGGTAGGAGAACTGCCACCACCACAGCGCCTCGTCCGACCGGCCGGCGCGGTAGTGCCGCATGCCGTGGACAAGGTCCTCAGCGATGTCGGCCAGGTCGTCCGAGAGCCGGTAGCCGACCGGAGCGCCGTCGCCGTACGGGTCGAAGACTTCGACGTAGTCGTCCACGGCGTGCAGTTGCTCGGCCAACCCCTGCCGCATCGCATCTAGGTCCGGGTCCTCAGCGATGGCCGGCTCGGTGTTGTCCCGCGGAATGACATCCACCGCGGCCCCGAGCTGGGCACCAACGAAGTGCACCTGCGAGACCTCCAGCAGCAGCAACGCCACCGCCTGCGCGCCAGCGCCACCCGAGGCGACCGCGTCCAGCGCCGTGAGGAAGTCGTCGACGTGCCCCGCCACGTCGTCGGCCAGCTCAGCCCAGCTGGCCACCGCCTCGTCATTCTCGTCGGCCGCGGCGCCGACCACACGGTCGGTCGCCCGACCACTGCGAGTGTCAGACATCGATCAACCGCCTTCCTTCGAACGCGCGTCCGAGGGTCACCTCGTCGGCATACTCCAGATCTCCCCCGACCGGCAGGCCGCTGGCCAACCGGGTCACGCGCAGGCCCATCGGCTTGACCAGCCGGGCCAGGTACGTCGCCGTGGCCTCGCCCTCGAGGTTCGGGTCGGTGGCCAGGATGAGCTCGGTCACCGTGCCGTCCGCCAGCCGGACCATCAGCTCGGGCACCCGCAGGTCATCCGGCCCGATCCCCTCGATCGGGCTGATTGCCCCGCCGAGCACGTGGTAGCGACCGCGGAACTCCCGCGTCTTCTCGATCGCGACAACGTCCTTCGGCTCCTCAACGACACACACGATCGCCAGGTCCCGGCGCGGGTCGCGGCAGATTCGACAGTCCTCGGCCTCGGCGACGTTGCCGCATATTCGGCAGAACCGCACCCGCTCCTTGACCTCGGTCAGCGCGACCACCAGACGGCGTACGTCGGCCGGGTCGGCCGCCAGCAGGTGGAACGCGATCCGCTGCGCGCTTTTCGGCCCGACGCCCGGCAGCCGGCCGAGCTCGTCGATGAGGTCTTGGACCGCGCCTTCGTACACGGCCTCCTCAGCCGAGCCCCGGCAGGCCGAGCCCACCCATGCCGCCGGCCAGCGGGCCCATACTGCGCTCCTGCAGCTCGCTCGCGGCCCGGTTCGCGTCCCGCACCGCAGCCACGACCAGGTCCTGCAGCGTCTCGACGTCCTCGGGATTCACGGCCTCCGCCTTGATCTCCAGCGCCAGCAGCTCACCGCTGCCGGACACCGTGGCGCTGACCAAGCCACCGCCGGCCGTGCCGGTGACCTCGGTGGCGGCAAGCTCCTCCTGGGCGGCGACCAGCTGCTGCTGCATCTTCTGGGCCTGCTTCATCATCTGTTGCATGTTGGGCTGGCCACCGGGCTTCACGGCGTACTCCTCGTTGGCAGGCTCCTGGTCGGTGTGGTCACGGCGAGCCTACGACGTTGCGGGACTGGCCACGACTCGCCGGAGTGATCCCGCGCCGCCTGCCGGGCGACTGCACCGGTCGAGGACTCAACCGGCGTCCAGCTTGCCGATGACCCGACCCCCCAGCCCATCGCGAACCAAGGCGATCGCGGCATCGTCGCCGGCCAGCCGAGGCGACGTGGCGCCGTCGGTGGGCTCGTCGGTGGGCTCGTCGCCGGCCGCGAAGCCATCGGCGAAGGGCGGCGGAGGACTCGCAGCCGGCACACGTGCCGGCGGATCCGTGGTCGTCGGTGCTGCAGCCGCCGGGTCACCGACCACGCAGGCGATCTCCCAGTCGACCCCGAGGACCTGCCGCAGGGCGTCCTTGAGGACATCGACGTTGACGCCGGTCGCGAAGCTGCGGGCGATGCCTGGCGTGCTGAAGGACAGCGTGACCTCGCGCCCGGTGACGGTCGCCACCTGCGCGTACTGCGCGATCAACGTCCAGGTGCCGCGCTTGCGCGCGCGGACCGCCTCCAGCACGTCGGGCCAGGCCCGGCGCACGGCGGCGGCGTCCAGCCCGCCCCCGGCTGCCACCTCCACCGGCGAGACAGCGACCACCGGGGTTGGCCCGGCCGGCTCCGACGCCGCGGCCTCCGATACGGCGATGGGCTCGGGCGAGACGGCGGGCATGGGGGCGGCGGCACTCGGCGTTGCGGCACTCGGTGCGGCCGGCCGCACCGCAGCGCGCCGCGCCGCAGCGGGCCGCGCCGCAGCGGCGCCGTCCCCGGACGCGTCGCCGGAGACCTCGAGCCGCCGTTCCAGCCGCTCCAGCCGAGCCAGCACGCTGCTCTCGGCGGCGGCCGCCGGCAACAGCAACCGGGCACAGACCAGCTCCAGCAGCAGCCGCGGCGCCGTCGCCCCCCGCATCTCGGTCAACCCGGTGCTCAGTACGTCGGCAGAGCGCGACAGCGCGGCCATCCCGGTCCGGGCAGCCTGGGCCGTCATCCGGTCCAGCTGGTCGGCCGGCCGATCGAGCAGGCCCTTGCTGGCAGCATCCGGCACGGCCCGCAACACGATCAGATCCCGGACGTGCTCGAGCAGGTCGGCAGCGAACCGGCGCGGATCGGTGCCGCCCTCCACCACCCGGCCGACCGCCTCGAACACGGCCCCGCCGTCGCCGGCCGCAAGGGCGTCGACCACCTCGTCGATGAGCGCGGCGTCGGTCTGGCCCAGCAGGTCCACCGCTCGTCGGTAGGTGATCCCTTCCGGCCCAGCCGCCCCGAGCAGCTGGTCGAGCACCGACAGCGAGTCGCGCACCGACCCGGCAGCTGCCCGCACCACCAGCGGGAATACCAACGGGTCGACGTCGACGCCCTCCCGGGCGCAGATGCCGGCCAGGTGCTCGCGCAACACGGACCCGGGCACGAGGCGGAACGGGTAGTGGTGCGTGCGCGACCGGATGGTCGAGATGACCTTCTCCGGCTCGGTGGTGGCGAACACGAAGATGACGAACTCAGGCGGCTCCTCGACGAGCTTGAGCAGGGCGTTGAAGCCCTCCTTGCTCACCATGTGCGCCTCGTCGATCACGTAGACCTTGTACCGGCTGGAGACCGGCGCGTAGAACGCGCGCTCCCGCAGCTCGCGGGCGTCGTCCACGCCACCGTGGCTGGCGGCGTCGATCTCGGTGACGTCGAGGCTGCCCGGACCGTTCGGGGCCAGGTCGCGACAGGAGTCGCACTCCCCGCACGGCGTCGGCGTCGGACCCTGAGTGCAGTTCAGCGACCGGGCGAGGATCCGGGCCATCGAGGTCTTCCCGCAGCCGCGCGGCCCGGAGAACAGGTAGGCATGCGACATCCGCCCGTTGCGCAGCGCGTTGCGCAGGGGCTCGGTAACGTGCTCCTGGCCGATGACCTCGGCGAACATGCCCGGGCGGTACTTCCGGTAGAGCGCCAGCGACACGATGTCCACCCCTAACGATCCCGCTCGGTCTGCCAGCGTGGGCGAGCAAAGGACCCCCCGCGCACCCGCCAGAGCCCGCTTACCCTTGCTGCCTTCCGGCCCTGGGGGGTTCACAGGTTGCACGCCGCACGAGGGGTCGCCGACTACTGTAGTCGCCGAGCTGTGGGCCGAGATGGCCGCGGGACAGCTAGAGTCAGCGGCGGAGGATTCGCCTAGTTGGCCTAGGGCGCACGCTTGGAAAGCGTGTTGGGGGCAACCCCTCGCGAGTTCGAATCTCGCATCCTCCGCGGTACGACGACGACTTGGCGGATCATCGTCGGTCGGCGCACCCTATCCGTACGTCGGCGAGCCAGCCGGCGCGGCGCCGTCCGCGGCGCCGACGACAGCGCCGAGGTGCTTCGTGACCCGTCTTCCCGGCGTCAGTGTCCCCGGCCTTGGTGTTCCTGGCTTCGGCGTTCCCGGCCTCGGCGTTCCTGGCTTCGGCGTTCCTGGCCTCCGGGTCCCTGGACTGAGCGCCCTCATCACCGCGATCCGCTTGCAGACCCAAGCCCTTACCATGCTGCCGACCACGTTGGTCGCGCTCAACCGCTCGCTAGAGGCGTTCTCCGAGGCCATGTTGCTGGCAACAACCACCATGGCCGCGGTAGAGCAGTTGGCGGAGCGGATCGAGACGATGGTGGCAATCGTCGAAACTCCGGTCCGGGCCCTGTCCCCGGGGATGCGCCGACTGGCCGTCGTACTCGATGACCCGGTGCTCGACGGGCTGCCAACCACGCTGCATCGGCTGTCCAGCGACGCACTGCCGATGCTGCGCAAGCTGGCCGACACCGAGGCCATGGTGTCCGGGATCGCGAGCTCCACCGAGCAGATCCGGCGCCTGGTTGGTGACACCGGTGAGCTGCTGCTCACGCGGCCACCTGCGGGCACCCGGCCGCCGACTGCCACCGGGAAGCAGTCGACGCCCAGCGGCACGCCATCGGCTAAGTCCGCACCAGTGAAAGCTCGGGAAAGGCAGTCACGGGCGGAGAGCACCGCCGGCGAGAACCCGGTCAAGCGCTCGGGTGCATAGGCCGGCAACCGAGTGATCGGTTGACGCCGAGTAGGCAACCAGCGCGCACCCCGAACCACTCGCGCTCGCCACCGATCCACGGCCCCGGCGATAGCCTCCGCGCTGCCAACGAAGTGCCAGCATGCAGGGTTGATCGTCCCCGAGCAGCGAGTCGCGCCCGGCGTAGGTGACGGTCAGGGCGTCGCGGTCGGGATCGAGGTCGGACCGACCCTGCTGGGTTCTCCCGCGGGCGACAGTGGGCCAGCCGACTCGCTACCGGCAGCCCCTGACTGTGACGACGTCCGGACGGGCTGGGCGCGCCGCCGGTGGAGAGCCTGCACCTCATCTCCGGTGCGGATCCGGCCACTCAGATGCTGGTCTCCTGGTTCACCGAGGGGCCGGTGCGATGCGCCGCCCCCGGGTGCAACTCGGCACGGCGGCCGGTGGTTCGGTCGCTCGGTGGACGCCGACGCCCGCACCTACGCCTAATTAAGGGGTCGGCGCAGCCTGATGGTGATCGTGGTGCGGCTGGCGTCCGCGACACGCCGTCCGACCGTGCACTGAGCGCACCACGATCGCGGCAGCGCTGCCTGACCGGGCCGAGCGCTCCAGCGAGATTCTTCGGGCTGAGTTTTCGGACAACTTCACCGGTGCCGACCGGGTCCGGGCGGGCAGCTGGCCCCGTTTGAGTCCTTCACACTGCGCAAGCTCCGGCGCGCCGGGAGCACCCGACCCGTCCAAGTCCCTACGCCGCTGGGGTGCAGCCGACTCTCGCTGACGGGGCGCCGGGCGGGCATGGTCCGGGAGTCCCGACAGGCCAGAACGGCAGGTCACCGACGTCCGTGACCGAGGACTCGCTGCCGTCGGCCGCCGTCCACGCCAGGGTGTACGTCGCGGCGACCAGGTTCGCGGACAGCCGCGCGGCCGATGACCCGGACCGCCACTCCAGCGCCAGCCGCCCGTCCCGGCTCAATCCCGCGGCGAACTCCCCGGTGAAGGCGGGGTGGGTGTTGCGAAACCGGATCAGCCGCAGCAGCGCGGCCACCACCGGGCGGCCCAACGCCGCGTTCACCTCCTCCTCGCCGTACCGGTGCCGGTTGATCTCCCGGCCGACGCCGGTCCGGGCGAGCAGGTCGGTGTCGTTGCAGCCAGCCAGCAGCCCGACGTAGTAGACTTGTGGGATGCCCGGAGTGAAGAACTGCAGCAGCCGGGCCAGCAGGTAGCGCCGGTCGTCGCGGCCCAGGGCGTCGTAGTAGGTGCAGTTGACCTGGTAGACGTCGACGTTCGCGGCGCCCGCCCCGGTCGCCAGCCGGCTCGCGCCACCGCTGTTGCCGTGGATTCGCTCGACCAGCGCCGCGATCGCGGCCGGCGCCAGCAGGCCGCCGACTGCCGGCTCGTCCTGGTCGGCACCCGCGTCGACCACGCCGATGCCGTCGTGGGTGTCCAGCACGGTGACGGCGTTGTGCGGCCGGATCTCCAGCCAGTGCAGCAGCGGGACGGCGTCGCCGGTGAACAGCGCGTGCAGCACCAGGGGTGGCAGCGCGAAGTCGTAGACCAGGTCGACCTGGCGGGCGATCTCGACCTGCCGCCGGTGGTGCGCGTGCGCCTCGACCAGCACCTCCAGCCCGCGCCGGCGCGCCTCCATGGTGAGGTCGGCGAGGAAGGCGAACGTCTCGGGCGTCAGGAAGCAGCTGGTGCCGGCGGTCTTCACGGCGTACCCGGCCGCGTCCAGCCGCACCGCGACGACGTTCGCAGCGGCCATCCGGTCGAGCACCTCGAGCAGGTACCGCCGCGACTGCGGGTCTGCCACGTCCAGGTCGACCTGCTCCGCGGTGAACGTCGTCCAGACCAGCCGACGGCTGCCGTCTGCGGCAGTGACCGGCGTGAACGGCAGCCCCGGCCGTGGCCGGTAGATCCGCAGCAGGTCGGCTTCGGTCGCCCCGGCCGGGAAGACCCGGCCGAAGGTGAGGAACATCCCGGCGTACGGCGAGGAGTCCCCGCGCGCCAGCACGTCGCGAAACTGCGGGCTGTGCACCGAGGCGTGGTTGACGATCAGGTCCAGCATCAGGTCACGGCTCGTGCCGAGGCGACCCAGGTCCGCCCAGCTGCCGAGCCGGGGGTCCACCGCTCGGTGGTCGGCCGGGTCGAAGCCGGCATCGGCACCGTCGTAGGGGAGGTAGCACGGCAACACGTGCACGCCGCCGATTAGGCCAGCGAGCGGCCCGGCAAGCAGCCGGTCGAGCCCGGCAATGCTGCCCCCGAGCCGGTCGGCGTACGCGATCAGCTGGACCTGGTTGCGCATCCATCCTCCGGGGCCAGTGTGGCGCAAGCATGCCGCTCGCGACCGCCTGGGGGCTCGGCAGCCAGCGCGACGGCGACGCCCGGGTCTGGCGGTTCAGCCGACGGAGGCCCGGCCCTGGGCCGAGCGACGATAACGGGGCAGGCACGCAAAGCGAGCCCGACCCGCGCCGAGCTGTGGACGAAACTTGTGCTGCAGAACGAGCCGCCCACGGCTCGTTTCGACGCACAAGTTCGTGGTCGGCGCGGCCGCGGGCGGCGTCCGCCGCGCAGTGGCAGGTCCGGCCCGCGCACTCGAAGCTGGACCGGCTGCCGGAGCGGCCGCAGCGGGAGTCGGCCGCCCGCCGCTACGTCAGCTGAGCCGCACCCGCGCGGCTTCCCGGCCGCTCAGTCGTGGACGTACTCGTTCCACTCCTTGTACCGGTCCAGCTTGCCGACCAACGCCTGCTGGAACAGCCCGAGCAGCTGCCTGGAGACCGGTCCCGGCACGCCGCGACCCACCCTGCGGTCGTCGACCTCGACCAGCGGCACCATCTCGGCCGCCGTACCGGTGAAAAACGCCTCGTCGGCAAGGTAGAGGTCGGTGCGGTTGAGGCTGGCCTCCACCACCTCGTAGCCTTCGTCCCGGGCGATCACCATCACCGAGTCTCGGGTCAGGCCGGCGAGCGCGCCGTCCACCAGCGGCGGCGTGATCAGCTTGCGGCCGTAGACGACGAAGATGTTCTCGCCCGAGCCCTCAGCGATGTTGCCGTCAGGGGTGAGCATGATCGCCTCGTCGTACCCGGCCTTGAGCGCCGTCACCTTGGCCAGTGAGGAGTTGAGGTACTGCCCGGTGGCCTTGCCGGTCGGCGGGATGGTGTTGTTGCCGATCCGCTGCCAGCTCGACACGGCCGCCCGCACCCCGTGCTGGGTCGCCTCGTCACCCAGGTAGGCGCCCCAGGGCCAGACCGCGATGGCCGCCTTGGTCTTCGACGGCAGCGGGTTCAGCCCCATCTCGCCGTACCCCAGGTAGAACAGCGGCCGGATGTAGCAGGACTCGACGTCGTTGACCCGGACGGTTTCCTTGGTGGCCTCAACGATCTGCTCGACCGACCAGTCGGGCTCCATCAGGTAGATGTGCGCCGACCGGAACAGCCGCTGGATGTGCTCGGTGAGCCGGAAGACCGCCGGACCGCGCTCGGTCGCGTACGCCCGCACGCCCTCGAAGACACCCCAGCCGTAGTGCAGCGTGGGGTTGAGGATGTGGATGTTCGCGTCGGCCCAGTCGACCAACTCGCCGTCCATCCAGATCTTCTTCGTCGGCGTGATCGGCACGGGGGCTCCAGACGTCCGGGGCGGTAGGCTGCCTTGGAGTATGACACCGGCCCCGCACCGACGGCCGGTCCTTGTGACCCGCCGTCGGGCTCCCGGTGGCGCCGGTCAGCCGCTGGCGTGCGCCGCCAGGGCGTCCCCGATTTCGACGGTACGCCGGGAAGCGCCCGAACCCGTGCCCCGCGTCACCAGGTCGACCGCCACCGCCGCCTCCACCCGGGCCGCGGCCGCGGACAGGCCCACGTGGGCGAGCAGCATGGCCACCGAGAGCACGGCCGCGGTCGGGTCGGCGACCCCCTGGCCGGCGATGTCCGGCGCGCTGCCGTGCACCGGCTCGAACATCGACGGGTTAGCCCGGGAGACGTCGATGTTGCCGCTGGCCGACAGCCCGATGCCGCCCGCGATCGCGGCGCCAAGGTCGGTGAGGATGTCCCCGAACAGGTTGTCGGTCACCACCACGTCGAAGCGCCGCGGCTGGGTTACGAAGTACATCGCCGCGGCGTCGACGTGGCTGTAGGCGACGGTCACCGCCGGGAACTCCGCCCGGACCGCGTCGACGGTGCGCGCCCACAGGTCACCGGCCCTGGTCAGCACGTTGGTCTTGTGCACGAGGGTGAGGTGTCGGCGCGGTCGACTATCGGCCCGGGCGAAGGCGTCGCGGACGACGCGCTCCACGCCGTACCGGGTGTTCAGGCTCTCTTCGGTCGCGACCTCGTGCGCGGTGCCGCGACGGAGCACGCCGCCGGCACCGGCGTACGGGCCCTCGGTGCCCTCCCGGACGACGACCATGTCGATGTCGTCCGGGCCGACCCCGGCCAACGGCGTCGCGACGCCGGGGTAGAGCCGCACCGGCCGCAGGTTGACGTGGTGGTCGAGGGCGAACCGCAGCCGTAGCAGCAGGCCGCGCTCTAGCACGCCGCTGGGCACGCCGGGGTCGCCGACGGCTCCGAGCAGGATCGCGTCGTGGTCGCGCAGCTCGGCGAGCACCGAGTCGGGCAGCGTCTCGCCGGTCGCGTGCCAGCGCCGGGCGCCGAGGTCGTAGTCCGTCGTGTCGACCTTCACGCCGTCGGGGGCGACGGCGGCGCCGAGGACCTTGAGGCCCTCGGCCACCACCTCCGGGCCGATCCCGTCGCCGCCGATGACGGCCAGCCGCAGCCGCTCGGGCATGGTGCCGGCGTCCGTCACGGCTTGTCGGTACGCCGCGCCACCGCGGTGCCGCCGAGGACCTTGTTCACCGCGTTGAGAAACGCCCGGGCGCTGGCCTCGACCACGTCGGTGGACACGCCGCGGGCACTCACCCGCTGGCCGGCGACCTCGACCTGGACGCTGACGTCACCCACGGCGTCGGAGCCGGGCGTGACCGCGGCCACCTGGAAGGCGATCAGGTTGGCGTCGACCCCGGCGGCCTTGGCCACCGCGTTGCAGGCTGCGTCGATCATCCCGTCACCGGTGCCGTCGGCCTCGACCGACTCTTCGCCGCGACCGAGCCGGACCGTTGCCCGCGGAGCGGTGTCGGTGCCGCCGGCCACGGCCAGCCACTGGAACGACCAGGTCTCCCCCGTCGCCGAGGACGAACTGCCGGACTCCTCGGTCGCCAGCGCGAAGAGGTCCCCGTCGGTGAGGCTCACCTTACGGTCGGCCAGGTCCTTGAACCGGGCGAAGGTGCGGTCCAAGGCTGGGCCGTCCAAGGTCATCCCCAGCGTGCGCAGCGCGTCGACGAAGGCATGCCGGCCGGAGTGCTTGCCAAGCACGATCCGGTTGCCCGCGAGCCCGACATCCTCCGGGTTCATGATCTCGTACGTCGTCCGCTCCATCAGCACACCGTGCTGGTGGATGCCACTCTCATGGCTGAACGCGTTGCCGCCGACCACAGCCTTGTTCGGCTGCACGCTGTACCCAGAGAGCATGGACACCAGGCGCGAGGTCCGGGCGATCTCCCGAGTGTTGACGCCAGTGGTGAAGCCCAGCGTCGGCGCGTGCGTGCGCAGCGCCATCACGATCTCTTCCAGCGCGGTGTTGCCGGCCCGCTCGCCGATGCCGTTGACGCAGACCTCGACCTGACGGACACCGGCCCGGATGGCGGCCAGCGAGTTCGCGGTGGCCAGCCCCAGGTCGTTGTGGCAGTGCACCGACCACATCACCCGGTCGGCGCCGGGCACCCGGGCGCGCACGGCATCCAGGATCTCCACGAACTCCCGCGGCATGGCGAAGCCGACGGTGTCCGGGACGTTGATCGTGGTGGCGCCGTTCTCCACCGCAGCGGTGAAGACGTCGACCAGGAAGTCGAGTTCGGTGCGGGTGGCGTCCTCGGCGGAGAACTCGACGTCGTCGGTGTAGGCAGCGGCCTGGGCCACCGCCCGGGCGGTCTCGGCCAGGACCTGCTCGCGGGTCATCCGCAGCTTCTTGTCCCGGTGGATCGGCGAGGTCGAGATGAACGTGTGGATGCGTGGGTGCTGGGCGTCCTTGATGGCCTCCCAGGCGCGATCGACGTCTTCGGCCCTGGTCCGGCACAGCGCCGCGATCGCCGAGCCCTTGACCCCCTGGGCGATGGCCTGAACGCCTTCGAAGTCGCCCGGGCTGGCGGCGGGGAAGCCGGCCTCGATCACGTCGACGCCGAGCCGGGCCAGCTGCTCGGCAATCTCGATCTTCTCGGCGACGGCCAGCGCGATGCCCGGCGCCTGCTCGCCGTCGCGCAGGGTGGTGTCGAAGACCACCACCCGGTCGGCGGCTACGTCCGTGCCGGCTGGTACGTCCGTGCCGGCTGGTACGTCGGTGCCTGTCTGCTCGATACTGCTGCTCACAAGAGAGCTCCTGCCTGCTCGTTCACGGGTGCTGGCCAGCGCGCGGTCCCGCGACGAGGAGCCGGCCGGTTAGGGCTCGTCGCGGCGACTAAGCAGCAGGAGCGCGGTCACCCGTTCACTGTAGCGCCCGGCCGGCCACGGTCGGGCAACCGGCGCAGCCGCGGCTGGGAGCGGTCAGACTTCCAGGTCGACTGCGCGGGTACGCCGCGACCCGATCTCGGTCGCGATCTCGTCCAGGACCGCGGGCGGGATGGAGGTGTCGACGGTGAGCGCCATCAGCGCCTCGCCACCCTGGCTGCGCCGGCTGACCTGCATGCCGGCGATGTTGACCCCGGCTGCGCCCAGCACCCGGCCGACGGCACCCACGATGCCGGGCCGGTCGTCGTACCGGAAGAAGGTCATGTGCTCCGCCGGCGGGATCTCCAGATCGAAGCCGTCGATCTCGGTCAGCTTCTCGATATGGCGTACGCCGGTCAGGGTGCCCGAGACCGAGACCTGCTCCCCGGTCGGCAGCGTCCCTCGCACGGTGATCAGGTTGCGGTAGTCCGGGCTGTCTGGCGAGGTCGTCAGCCGGACCTCGAGGCCGCGGTCGCGAGCCAGCAGCGGCGCGTTGACGTAGGTGACGGCCTCGGAGACCACGTCGGCGAAGACCCCCTTGAGGGCAGCCAGCTGCAGCACCTTGACGTCCAGCGCGGCAATCTCCCCGCGAACCTCCACGTCGAGCGTGCTGGCCACGCCGCCGGCCAGCGCGGTGAACACCCGGCCGAGGTTCTCCACCAGCGGCAGCGCCGGCCGGATCTCCTCGGCGACGACGCCGCCGGCCTGTACGTTGACCGCATCCGGCACGAACTCGCCCTGCAGGGCCAGCTTCACCGACCGAGCGACCGCCAGCCCCGCCTTGTCCTGGGCCTCGACCGTGCTGGCCCCCAGGTGCGGCGTGACCACCACGGAGTCGAGGTCGAACAGCGGGCTCGCCGTGCAGGGTTCAGTGGCGAACACGTCGATGCCCGCGCCGGCCACCCGGCCTTCCTTGATAGCCACGGCGAGCGCGTGCTCGTCCACGAGGCCACCGCGGGCGGCGTTGACGATCCGTACGCCGGGCTTGACCAGCCGCAGCTCCCGTTCGGCGATGAGCCCAAGCGTCTCCGGGGTCTTGGGCAGGTGGATCGTGATGAAGTCGGACTGGGCCAGCAGCTCGTCCAGCGGGACGAGCCGGACCCCAATCTGCGCCGCCCGAGCCGCCGGCACGTACGGGTCGTAGGCCAGCAGCTGCACGCCAAACGCCGACAGCCGCTGCGCCACCAGCACCCCGATCCGACCCAGCCCGACCACGCCGACGGTCTTGCCGGCCACCTCGACGCCGGTGAACTTCGATCGCTTCCACTCCCCGCGCTTGAGCGAGGCGTTGGCCGGAGCGATATTGCGGGCGCAGGCAAGCAGCAGAGCAACCGCGTGCTCGGCGGCGGTGACGATGTTCGACGTCGGCGCGTTGACCACCATGACGCCGCGGGCGGTCGCAGCCGGTACGTCGACGTTGTCCAGACCGATGCCGGCCCGAGCCACGATCTTCAGCCGGTTGGCCGCCGCCAGCGCCTCGGCGTCGATCTGGGTGGCGCTGCGGACGATGACGGCGTCGACGTCGCTGAGCGCCGGTAGCAGCGCCGCCCGGTCCGCCCCGTCCACGGAGCGAATCTCAAATCCGGCGGCGAGTAGGTCCACGCAGGACGGGGCCAGCTCCTCAGCGAGCAGGACTATCGGTTTGCGGGTCTGCGTCGGTGGCTGGCTCACCGCTGCATCGTAGGGAGCGGACGTGATCGGTCGAACGGGACCTCGATCGCCGCCGGTCAGTCCGGCTCCCGCGGGCTCACCTTCAGTGGCCGCACCCGCCACCACAGCAAGAACAGCAGCCCCAGTACCAGCATCCCCAGGCCCATCCGGAGGTTGATGTTGATGCCCGGGGCCTTCTGCCGCTCGGCCCCGCTGGCGAACAGGCGAGCGACGGCCAACACCACGCCGTACGGGGTGAACAGGCCACCGATCAGCACGCGGAGGTCGAACAGCTTGGCCGCAGCGGACGAGGCGACTGAACCGCCGGTCGATCCCGAGCTCGGGGTGGACGGGCCGGTCGAGCCGACTTCGTGACTCATGCTGGGCTCCCGGAAAGGTCGGCGGTGATCATGGGAAGCGGGTCTCCCACAGGAAGATCACGGACAGTACGGCGAACCGACGCGGCCGGCCCGCCGAGGTCACCGCCGCGGAACGCGACCGGGGTAGGACCCGCCGCGGTCGAAGCCGAGCAGGACCGCCGCGTCCGGGCCGGTGACCTCGCGCAGCTGAGCCAGCACCCCGGGCATGGTGACGGAAAGCCCCGCTGGCTCGCCGGCGGCGAAGCAGACCGCCCGGGCGCGCGCGTCGGTGACCAGCGTGTCGACCCAGCCGGGCTGGGCGGGCCGGCGCTTGGTGTTCCACCCCTTGGCCACCGGCTTCGCGCCGGCGTAGGGCACGAAATGGTCGTCGACGACCTAGACCGGGTCACCGGCCGGGTCGGTGGCGAGCATGGCGGTGGCGAAGGCGCGCTGCAGCGCCAGCGGGTCGCACCCCTGCGCCAGCGCGGACAGCCGCTCGCGCAGGGTGCGCAGCTCCGGGACCGCGCCCAGCCCCACCGCCGCCCCGGCCTCGGCCCGGCGCAGGTGCTTGGTCCCCTCCACCGTGTCGACGCCCAGCGCGAAGGCCAGCGTGGCGGTGGTCAGCACCGCAAGATCGTCATAGCGCCGGGCCGGTCCGCCGGTCAGCGTCGCGAAGACGCCGGCGGCGCCGGTGTGCCGCGTGAGGCTGCCGCGGGCTGGCACCGCCGAAGCCGCGAGGGTGACGGCCCCGCAACACGAAGATCGGCCGTGTAGCGAATCCCCAGTCCCTACGGCTGGTGGGGTGATGATTGGGCCATGGCCACCACTGGCTGGCAGACGCACTGGCACAAGCATCCCGGCGTGCGGTCCGGCGATCAGTTGACCCTAGGAGAGCGCGCCGCCGACCGGATGCGCAACGTGATGGGCTCCTGGCCCTTCGTCTTCGCGTTCTTCGGTGTCATGATCTTGTGGGCGGTGGTCAACTCCGCCTTCTACCTCGGCGGCACTCTCGGCCGGCACGGGTTCGACCCGTACCCCTACATCCTGCTCAACCTCTTCCTGTCCATGCTCGCCGGTGTTCAGGCCGCGGCTCTGCTGATCGCCGCCAAACGAGCCGACTCCATCGCCTCCGAGATCGCCGTGCACACCGAGCGCAACACAGACGACATCAAGGCCCTGCTGCGTGAGAACACCGAGCTCACCCAGGCGGTGAAGAAGAACACCGACCTGCTCGAGGAGATCCACAGGCACGTCTCGGCGATGACCCCTAAAGCTGGCCATTGTTGAACGTCATCGAGGATGAGGAGCTTGGCGTCACGCTGGCTGCGGCTGTGGGGTGATGGAGAAGGCCCCGCCCGGGGGTTCGGGCGGGGCCTTCGCGGTCGGGCTGGCGTGCTGACGCTCAGCCGCTCGGGGAGTTCTCGGCTTGGTCGGTTCCCGCCGAGTCCCGGCGCTCAGCGAGCCCTGCCACCGGCAGCGTGTGGGCGGTCATGGTGCACGGCAAGGGCACCAGCCGGCAGGAGATGCTCCGGCTGCTGTCGGTGGTGCACGCCGCCGGGTTGCCC
>JADGOU010000220.1 GCA_017882835.1 Frankiaceae bacterium
AATATTCCCCACTGCTGCCTCCCGTAGGAGTCTGGGCCGTGTCTCAGTCCCAGTGTGGCCGATCGCCCTCTCAGGCCGGCTACCCGTCGTCGCCTTGGTAAGCCGTTACCTCACCAACAAGCTGATAGGCCGCGGGCCCATCCTCAGCCGATAAATCTTTCCACCCCGCAAGATGTCTTGCGAGGTCATATCCGGTATTAGCCCCGGTTTCCCGGGGTTATCCCAGAGCTGAGGGCAGGTTGCCCACGTGTTACTCACCCGTTCGCCGCTAAGACCCCTCCCGAAAGAGGAGCCCCGCTCGACTTGCATGTGTTAAGCACGCCGCCAGCGTTCGTCCTGAGCCAGGATCAAACTCTCCGTAGATGTCTATTAGCGCACCGACCGCCGAAACGGCCGGGTGGGCTGACGACAGGAGTGCTGCCGCCTGGCAAGGCGACAGCATTTTGATCTCTGGATCTAACAGACGTAACTAGCTGTTCTAGTCTGTCTTCACCAAAGGAATCCGCTGGGTCTAGATCGAACGGTCCGACGGACCGCCGAGCTGGACCCAGACGGGGTATTTTGGCACTGACTTTTGGCACGCTGTTGAGTTCTCAAGGAGCAGACACACATCGATACCGGCCTTCCGGCCGGTCCGAGGCAACTTGCTGAAGATAGTCCGAGTTGACCAGTCGCGTCAAACCTGGGCCGGTGCTCCGAACAGCTGCGCAGAACACTTGCCGTCCGGTGATCATGGCGAGCGCTCACACCAGCCGAACCAGGCGTCGACGCCCAACCGCCAGCACTCGGCCGGCCAGCTCGGCCCGGTCGACGTCCAGCCGGCTGGGGCACATGGGGGCGCCGTCCAGTCGGACCGCACCGTCCTGCAGCCGCCGACGCCCTTCACTGCGCGAGGCCACCAGACCGGCCGCCGTCAGCAGGGCCGGGAGATGAACCCGGTCGGCTGCCGGCAGTGGGTGTTCGGCAACATCAGCGGGCAGGGCGTGCTCCCGGAACAGGGCATCGAAGCGGTGCTCGGCCGCGACTGCGGCCTCGGCCCCGTGGTAGAGCGTCACCACCGCGCGCGCCATCGCCCGCTTGGCCGAGCCGGCGGCCGGACCGCCCTCGGCCGCGGCGCCAGCCAGCCGATCAACCTCTTCTCCGGGCAGCGCGGCGGCCAGGAGCGCGTACCGACCGACCAGCCGGTCCGGCAGGCTCATCAGCTTGCCGAACTGCTGCGCTGCCGACTCCGTCACCGCCACGTAGTTGCCCAGGGACTTGCTCATCTTGGCCACGCCGTCGAGGCCCTCGAGCAGCGGCACGGTCAACACGACTTGCTCAGGCTGGTCGTGCGCCCGCTGGAGGTCGCGGCCCACCAACAGGTTGTAGGTCTGGTCGGTGCCGCCCAGCTCGACGTCGGCCTGCACCGCCACCGAGTCGTATCCCTGCAGCAGCGGGTAGAGGAACTCGACCAGCGAGATCGGCCTGCCCTCGGCGTACCGGTTGGCGAAGTCGTCGCGCTCCAGCAGCCGGGCCACAGTGAGCTCGCGGGCCTCCCGGACGACATCAACCATCGTCATCCCGGCCAGCCACTCGGAGTTGCGCCGGACCTCCACCCGGTCCGGGTCGAGGATGCGCATCAGCTGCTCGAAGTACGTCCGGGAGTTGGCTTGAGTCTGCTCGCGGGTGAGCGCGCCACGCCCGGCGGCCTTGCCGGACGGGTCGCCCACCATGCCGGTGAAGTCGCCAACGATGAGTACGGCGAGATGCCCGAGGTCCTGAAACTGCCGCAGCTTGCGTAGCACGACCGCGTGCCCGAGCGTCAGCTCGCTGCCGGACGGGTCGATGCCGAGCTTGACCCGCAGTGGTCGCCCGGTCCGCCGCGACCGGTTGAGCGCCTCCCGCAACGCACCGGCCGGCAGGACCTGGGCGGCCCAGGAGGTCAGGACACCGAGGGCGTGGTCGACATCGGCGTCGGAGCCGCCGTCGGTCACCGGGACGGGCGTGGGCTCGAACACCTCGGCAGTCTCCCATGCGGGTTCCGGCCATGACGTCGGCCGAGCACGTCGGCCGATGACGTCGGCCGATGACGTCGGCCGAGCACGCGGCTCGCCGGGCTCAAGCCGCGGCCCGGCGGTGCCGATGGCGAGCGGGTGGGCAGTGCCGCAAGGCCCCGCCGGTGGCCTCGGGTGCGGGCAGTCGGTGCCGTCGGTGTGCTCGCCGTCGGCTCGGCGGGCTGCGTCCGCGCCGTACCGGTGGATCCGGTCCGACTCGGCGGCCTGGCGCTGACCAGCACCGTGCTCGCGGCCGATGGCACCGTGCTGGCTCACCTGCATGCCGAGCAGGACCGCCGCCCGGTGACCCTCGCGCAGCTTCCGCCGGTGCTCGTCCAGGGCGTGCTCGCGGCCGAGGACCGCCGCTTCTACGCCCACTCCGGCGTGGACGCCGGGGGGGTGGCCCGCGCCGGGGCGGTCGACGCCGGCACCGGCAGCACGCGGCAGGGCGGCAGCACCATCACCCAGCAGCTGGTGAAGAACACGCTGGTAACGCCCGAGCACAGCGTGCGGCGCAAGGTGCGCGAGGCGGCGCTGGCCATGGGCCTGGAGCGTTCGCTGACCAAGGACCAGATCCTCGAGCGCTACCTGAACACCGTGTACTTCGGCCAGGGCACGTATGGCGTGGGCGCGGCCGCGCGGGCCTACTTCGGCCACGGCCCGGAGAATATGACCGCGGCGGAGGCTGCACTGCTGGCGGGGCTGATCCGCTCCCCCTCGGCGGCCGACCCGGTGATGCATCCCAACGCCGCCCACGCCCGGCGGACCGAGGTGCTGCAGGCCATGACGGAGACCGGCGCGCTGACCGCCGAGCAAGCGCGCGCGGCCGGCGACGAGGCGCTGCCGACGCAGCTGCACAAAGACGATGAGCGCTATCTGGCGCCGTACGCCCTGACCGACGCGATCGACACCTTGCTCGATGATCCGCGCCTCGGTCCGGACCGGGCGACCCGGGAGAGCGCGATCTTCCGCGGCGGGCTGACCATCCGGCTGACCATCGACCCGCGCCAGCAGGCGGCAGCCGAGCAGGCGGTCGCCGGCGTCCTCGACCAGCCGAGCGACCCGGACGCCGCGGTGGCCGCAGTCACCCCGGGCAACGGCGGCATCACGGCGCTGGTCGGTGGCCGGGACTTCTACTCGACCACCAGCCCGACCGCCAAGGTCGACCTGGCCCGCGGCGGTACCACCAAGCGCCAGGCCGGCTCGACGTTCAAGGCGTTCACCCTGATCACCGCGCTGGAGCACGGGATCCGCCCGGACGATGAGTTCCTGGCGGGAGCGCAGACGACGATCGACCGGGGCCGCAACCCAGTCTGGGACGTCACGAACTACGAGGGCACCGCGTACGGCTCGGTGACCGTGCGCGACGCCACCGAGCAGTCGATCAACACGGCGTATGCGCACATTGTGCAGCGCCTCGGCAACGGCGACGTCGACGCCGGAGCCGCGTTGGTCGTGGACACCGCGCAGCGGCTGGGCGTGCGTGGTGCCGGCGAGCAGCCGCTGCGCCGGGACCCGGCGACGACGCTCGGTTCTGGAGAGGTGGACCCGGTCGAGATGGCGGCGGCCTACGCCACCCTCGCCTCGGGCGGCGTCTACGCGGCGCCGTACCTCGTCGCCTCGGTGACCGACTCCAGCGGTGGACTGCTGGAGCAGGCGCAACCGCAGCCGCGCCAGGTGGTGGCTCCGGGCGTGGCCGCCGTCGCCAACGACCTGCTCGCCGGCGTGGTGCGGGAAGGGACCGGGGTACGCGCCCGGCTACCGCGGCCGGAGGCCGGCAAGACCGGCACGACCTCGGCCTACCGGGACGCCTGGTACGTCGGCTACACCCCGAACTTCGCCGCGGCCGTCTGGCTGGGGGTGGCCACCGGCGCGGTGTCGATGGTCCCGGAGAACGGGTTCCGGACCGTGATCGCCGGCGGCACGCTGCCGACCGAGATCTGGCGCCGGTTCGCCTCGTCGGCGCTGCTGGGCGTGGATGCCCCGGACTTCGCCGACCCAGGCGATGCCGTGATCCGCGTCGATGTGGACGCGACCCGGGGCTGCCGGCCGAACGCCTGGACGCCGACCGCGGCGGTGGCGCATCGTACCTACCTGCGCGGGACTGAGCCGACGGCGGTCTGCACCTCACCAACCGGGCCGGCGGCGACCGTCGTACCGGCCGTGCTCGGCGTTGCCGCCGACGCGGCGACCGGGACGCTAGACGCGGCCGGCTTCACGGTGGCCGTGCGGACGTCGTACGACGCGACCTACCCCGCCGGCACCGTGGTCGGGCAGGAACCGTCGTCCGGCGCGGCCGTTGACGCCGGAAGCACGGTGACGATAACCGTGGCCGCTCGGTCCGGCGTGGACGCCACCGTGCCGGACCTGCTCGGCAGTGACCGCGCCGGCGCCGAGCAGGCGCTGGCGATGGTCGGGCTGCGGGCCGCGGTGGAGGTGGTGCCGTCCTGTGCCGACGGTGCCGGCTGTCCGGTGACGCTGGCCCGCGACCGGGGCCGGGTCTGGCGGCAGGACGTCCCGGCCGACGCCACGTTGCCGGTCGGTTCGACGGTCGGGCTCGGCGTCGGCCCCTGACGCGCACGGCCGAGCTTGGCTTGCATGATCATTGTGCGCAACTGCCGCAGTCTGAGCCGGCAGGTGCGGTATTCCCGCACAACGATCACCACTGGCCGGTGCGGGCAGGCGGTCACCGAGCCGGGCCTCGGTCGGCGGCGCTTGCCCGGCGTACGACGGTCAACTCCGACGGTTGCGCACGCCGGGGCGATAGGCGCTAACCGTCCGGTCGCCGGCGATGGAGAACCGCCATGGCGTCGGTGCACCGTCTCCGGCCACCCCGACCCGGGGCCCGGTCAGGACGGCGGCATCCGGCACCGGCCCGCCGGCCAGCACCCGCAGCGGCGAGCCGGCCGCGGTGACGTCCGCACCGTCGAGCGCCCGGTCTACCGCCAGGGCTCGAGTGAGCCGGGCCGGGCCGCGGGCGAGGTCGCGATCGCGGGCATCGGGCTGGCGCCCGCGATCGCGGGCATCGGGCTGGCGCCCGCGCGCCAGCCCGAGCCCGGCCACCACCTCGCCGGCCCGTAGCAGCACCGCCTCCGCGGTGCCCGCGGGCGCGCAGACCAGGTTCAGGCAGTAGTGCATGCCGTA
>JADGOU010000221.1 GCA_017882835.1 Frankiaceae bacterium
GTGGATGCGCGCGCGGTACTGGCCCGGTACCGGCGGTGGCTGGGCCGTCAGCCACTCGCGTCCCGGACCCGCCAGGTGTACCTGGCCCAGGTCACCGCCTATGTGCAGTGGCTGGCCGGCGGGGAGCACGGCGGGGCCGCGTTGCGGGAGCCGGCGGTGCGGGACTGGGCGGTGCGCGACTACAAGCGGCACCTGAGCAGGACGCGGAAGTGGAAGCCGGCGTCGGTGAACCAGGCGCTGGCCGCCATCGACAACTTCTGCCGGCACCTGGGGCTGGGCCGGCCGGAGGTGAAGCGGGAGAAGCTGCCGCGGGTCGCCCCGCGCGCGCTCGACGCCGACGAGCAGCGACGGTTCCTGCGCACGGTGGAACGCGCTCCGTCGGCGCGGAACCGGGCGATCGCCACCGTGTTCTTCTACACCGGCCTGCGGCTGTCCGAGCTGGCCGCCCTCGACGTCGATGACGTGGCGGTGTCGGCGCGCCGCGGCCGGCTCACGGTGCGTTCCGGCAAGGGCGACCTCGGCCGGGAAGTGCCGCTCAACAGCGCCTGCCGTTCCGTCTTGGACACGTGGACGAAGGCCCGCGACGGCCAGCTCGCCGGCCTGCGCAGCGACGAGCCGCGCACGGCGTTGTGGCTGTCGCGGACGGGGAACCGGATGAGCCCGCGCGCGATCGACCTGGTGATCCGCGGCTTGGCCGACGACGCCGGCCTGGCGGTGTCGGCCCACGTGCTGCGCCACACCTGGGTGACCAATCTGGTGCGCTCGGGCGCGGACGTGGTGCTCGTCGCCGAGATCGCCGGGCATGCGCGACTGGACACCACCCGCCGGTACAGCCTGCCCTCCGACGCCGACCGCGACGCCGCCGTCGAGGCCGTGCTGGTGGAGACCTGACGGCAGGGACGGCGTGGCGACCCGATTCCTCTCCGATGCCGAGCGGGCAAGCCTGGAGACGTGGCCGGCCGAGATCAGCCACACCGACCTCGTCGCCCATTTCACCCTCGACGTCGCCGACGTGCGGTGGCTGGCGCGTCAACGCTCGCCGGCGAACCGGCTCGGTCTGAGCGTCCAGCTCACCGGCCTGCGCTACCTCGGGTTCCTGCCCGGCGAGCTGGCCGCGCTGCCGCCGCTGGTGCTGGACCGGCTCGCCGCCGAGCTCGGGGTCCCACCCCAGGTCTTCGCCGACTACCTGGACCTGGGCGAGCGGGCGCGGCGCGAGCATGCCGCCGCGGTCATCGAGCGGGCCGGCTGGCAGACCTGCGGGCGGGGCGAGTGGAAACGGCTCGGCGACTGGCTCGTCGAGCGAGCGTTGGAGCACGACACGCCGTCGGTGCTGTTCCGGGCCGCGCTCGACCACCTGCGGAACGCGCAGATCGTGCGGCCCGGCGTGGACCGGCTCATGCGGGCGGTCGCCGCGGCCCGCGCGACCGCGTGGACTGAGCTGTACCTGCGGGTCGGCCCGCTGCTCACCTCGACCCGACGCGGCCAGCTCGACCGGCTGCTCGCCACCGACCCCGACCTGCGGGTGGCACCGCTGGTCTGGCTCAACACCGGGGCCACTCAGGCGTCCCCGGAGACGATCAAGACGGAGGTGGACAAGCTCGGCTACCTGCGCGGGATCGACGCGGACCGGCTGGATCTGTCGATGGTGCCACCGGAGCGCGTCCGGGAGCTGGCCGGGTGGGCGCGCCGCTCGACGCCGCGGGCGCTGCGCCGTCTCGACAGCGACCGCCGCTACCCGGTTCTGCTGGCGGCCGCGGCGACGACGTGCACCGAGATCGTCGACGAGGTCGTGCGGCTGTTCGACCAAGCCCTCGCCGCCACCGACGGCCGGGCCCGCCGACAGGTCGCCGAACAACGCGCCGCACTCGTCAAGGGCGACTACGAACGCCTCCGGCTGCTCGACGAGATCCTCGACATCGTGCTCGACGACGGCCTCGACGACGCCGCCGTCGGGGCGAACCTGCGCCACCTCGGACGTGACCGCCTTGCCGGCGCCGCCCGCCCGCCCGACGAGCGGCCACCCGCCGACGGCGGCCACCTCGCCCTACTCGAAGCCCGCCACAGCTACCTCCGCCAGTTCGCGCCACACGTGCTCGCCGCCATCGAGTTCTCGGCCAGCGTCGAACCCAGCGAGGTCCTCAACGCGGTCACCCTGCTGCGCCGCCTCAACGCCGAGGGCCGCCGCACCGTCCCCGACGACACCCCCACCGGCTTCGTCCCGGCCCGCTGGCAGCCCTACCTGGACGCCGCCCATGCGGCCGGCAAGACCGCCGAGTACCGGCACTACTGGGAACTGGCCGTCCTGTTCGCCCTGCAAGGCGCCCTGCGCTCCGGCGAGATCTGGGTGGAAGGGTCCCGCCGGTACGCCAACCCGGCCTCCTACCTGATCCCACCCGAGCGGTGGCAGGACATCCGCGCGGACACCCTGGTGCGCACCCGGACCCCGACCCGCTTCGCCGACCGCCTCGCCGCTCTGGAGGCGGAGCTGGAAGGCCACCTCGACGAGCTGGAAACCCAGCTCGGCGAGCCCGACGCGGACATCCGGCTCGACGACGACAGCGTGCTGCACCTGAGCCCGCTGGGGGCCGAGGGCGTCGACCCGCGGCTGCAGGCCGAGCACGACCGGCTGCTGAGCCGCCTGCCGCACGTGCAGACCGCCGAGCTGCTCATCGAGGTCGACACGGTCACGAACTGGACCGACCACCTCACCCACGCCGGCGGCGGCAGCCCGCGCCACCCCGACATCGAGCACCGCCGGCTGCTCTACGCGGCGGTGCTGGCGCAGGCCTCCAACTTCGGGATCACGCGGATGGCCGAACTGTCCGGGCTCAGCGCCGACGCGCTGACCTGGACCACCGAGTGGTACCTGCGGGAGCAGACGCTGCAGCCTGCCACCACGGCCGTCGTCAACGCCCACTACCGCCATCCCCTCACCCGCGCGTGGGGTGGCGGCACGCTGTCCTCCTCCGACGGCCTGCGCTTCCCGATGCGCGGCAAGTCCCTGACCGCCCGCGCGCTGTCCCGCTACTACCTGGACCGGGGACTGACCAGCTACACGTGGCTGTCCGACCAGTTCAGCACCTACGGCACCCAGGTCATCGTCTCCACGGACCGGGACGCGACCTACGTCCTGGACGGGATCCTCGGCAACACCACCGAGCTGCCGATCGCCGAGCACACCGTCGACACGCACGGCCAAACCTTCATCGTCACCGCCCTGTTCGACCTGGTTGGCCTGCGGCTCTCTCCCCGGATCGCCGACCTGACCGCCAAGCCGCTGTGGCGTGCCCGACCCCTCGGCTACTACCTCGACCGCTGGCCCAGGGCCGGCCCGCTGCTCGCCAACCCCGCCCGCGTCGAGGTGATCGACCAGCACTGGGACGACCTGTGCCGCATCGGCGGCAGTCTCAAGCTCGGCCATGTCTCCGCGTCCCTGCTCACCGGCAGACTCCAAGCCGGCGCCCGCCAACATCCGCTGGCCAAAGCCCTGCTTGAGCACGGCAAGCTGCTGCGCACCGTGCACGCCGTCCGCTGGTTCGCCGAGGAAGTCTTCCGGCGGCGGATCGGCCGGCAGCTCAACCGGGGCGAGTCCGTCAACGACCTACGCCGTCACCTCTGGGTCGCCCAACGCGGCAACGTTCACCACCGCCACCACGACGACCAGACCATGCAGGCGCACTGTCACACCCTGCTGACCAATGCCTGCATCCTGTGGACGACCCTGTACCTGCAGGACGCGGTCGACGCCCACCGCGCCGACGGCATCGCCGTCCCCGCCGATCTCATCGCCCACATCAGCCCGGCCTGCTTCGAACACATCTCACCCTGGGGCACCTACAACTTCGACGTCGCCGGGATCCGCAGACGCACCCGCCGCCGGCCACTCAGGCCACTCGAACGCCACTAACCGCCATTAGAGGAACGATTCCCCGCCGTTTTGGCGCGGTTACTCAGGCGACCCGACCCCGCACTGCACCCGACGTCTCGATCACCCTGCGCACCGGGGTGTCCGCCGAGGCCGTCCAAAGCCGTCGCCGACAACCTGCACGACGCCAAACTGGCCGCCGCAGTCGCCGACGTAGCCGCCGTCCGCCGCGCCGACGCGGCCGGCAGAGTAGAACGGCTACGGGCGGAGCTGACCGCGGCCGAAGCCCTCCTCGCCAGCTACACCCCCGGCAGCCCCGCCACAGCCCCGCCGACCATGTCGGCAGTAGGACCGCAGGATTCAGGGTGCCTAATGTAGAAGGGATGAGCCATGAAGATGCTCAAAGATGAAAAGAACAGGATTGGACCGGAAGAAATAGACAAGATTAGACAAGAAGCGGCAAGCGCGCGGGCTGAAGGTCGCTCCATCTTTATCTTTCAGATAAACAATCTTCATGGAGAAGGTATCTTAAACAACCCGAAGATAGCTAAAGTGGAACATGATGTCATGAATATGATTGAAGCAGTTCAAATAGCAGGATGGTCTGTGGTACTTCCACTAAGTTATACGCCCTCAGCTGGACTGATGGGTGGCACAGGTGTGGGCACTGTGTGCCACGCCACGTTCCGCCCTACTATATAGTAACCGATAAATGATAAAGGAGGGATGAAATGAGTAGCGGCGTGTTAGTTCTAAATGCTGACAGATCACCCTTAGCTTATATCTCCTGGCAGCGTGCACACACCGAGTTTAGTTCAGCATCGTTCTGTTCCTAGCTTATGGGGTGGCTTGTCGCATAAAGCACCAGACTTTAGTCCTAACCGTCGATGCGACCGCCAGCCTGGTGCGCCCGCACCGCAGCGGCCAATCGCGCTGGTGGACCTGGGCCGGCGGCAGAGCCAACAGCGTGCTCGCCACCGCCCTATCCCAGGTCGAGCCGGGACTGGTCGACGAGCTGAGCCAGTACGACAACCGCTACGTCAAACTGCCCGGCACGGCGACCCCGGCGGCCGTCGCCAGCGCCGTCGCTCGCGCCCGCGACCGCTTCGGGGCCGACCTCGCAGGCGCTGAGCCCAAAGTCTCCGACGAGGCCCTCAAGCAGCTCAAGTTCGCCGAGCTGCTGCCGCCGGACCTGGCGAGCCACACCCTGGGCGCGCGCTCAGCCGACCACGACGGCGCCCGGCTGCTGCTACAGAGACCGGTCGGGTGACGGCTCTCCATCTCG
>JADGOU010000222.1 GCA_017882835.1 Frankiaceae bacterium
GTCGTGCTGGTCGAGGCGTGGGTGGCCGCCGAGCACCTCCAATCGGCTGGCTGATGAGAGGCCAGAGGTCCCGCCGGTCGGGTGAGACGTCGGGCGTGACCTACTGGCGGATGAGCGCCAGCGCGGCGGGGTCGTCGGGCGACGAGGCCGAGCGGGTGTGGCGGGTGGCCGAGCGCCCGCTCACCGCCGCGGCCGAGGCGTTCGACCGGGCCGGCCGGGAGAGCTACCGGCGGGTGCCGGCGCGCACCGACACCGTCACGGCGCTGCGCTTCGCGGCCCGGATGGTGGCGCTGCCGTCACACCCGGTACCCGGGTGCGCAGGTGGCGGCGCTCACCGTGGCGCTGACGGCGCGGGTCCCGGGTGAGTCGACCCGGGCTTGGCCTGGGCTTGGCCCAGCTTGTCGAGGCGGGCGGTGAGGAAGTCGCGCTCAACGGTGTTCTGGGTGAGCAGCAGTGCTTCCTCGTACGCCGTCCGGGCCTCGGAGAGTCGACCGAGCCGGCGCAGCAAGTCGGCCCGGGCGGCAGGCAGGTAGGCGTAGCCGGCGAGCTGCGGCTCCGCGGCGAGCGCGTCGAGCGCGTGCAGGCCGGCGTCGATGCCAGCGGCGAAGCCGACGGCGACGGCGCGGTTCAGGGCCACCACCGGCGACGGCCACAGCTGGACCAGCAGGTCGTAGAGCGCGACCAGTTCACCCCAGTCAGTGTCGGTCCAGCTGGGGGCCTCGGCATGGACGGCGGCGATCGCGGCCATCAGCGCGAACCGGCCGGGTGGCCGCCGGCGCAGCGCCTCGCGGACCAGGGCGACCCCTTCACCGATCGCGTTGCGGTCCCACCGGGTGCGGTCCTGCTCGGCGAGCAGCACCAGCCGCCCGTCGCCGCCGACGCGGGTCGCGGACCGGGCGTCGGTGAGCAGGATGAGCGCCAACAGGCCGGCAACGTCGGCGTCCCGGGGGAGCAGCGCGCGCAGCATCCGAGTCAGGTCCAGCGCGCGTTCGACCAGGTCGCGGCGGATCAGGTCGGCCCCGACGGGGGCGGTATGCCCGGTGGTGAACAGCAGGTGCACCACCGTGAGGACCGCGTCGACGCGGGTGGGCAGCTCCCCGGCCGCCGGCACCCGGTAGGGGATGCGCGCGCCCGAGATCTTCTTCTTCGCCCGAGTGAGCCGGGCGGCCATCGTCGGCTCGCTGACCAGGAACGCCGCGGCCACCTCCGCGGTGGTCAGCCCGCACAGCAGCCGCAGCGTGAGCGCGACCTGGGCCTCCAGCCTCAACGCCGGGTGGCAGCACGTGAACACCAACCGGAGCCGGTCGTCGGCGATCTCCTCCGGATCGGCGATCTGCGGGCCGGGATCGACCCGGTCGTCGAGCAGCAGCGGCAGCGACCGGCGCAGCGTGGCGTCCCGCCGGCCGGCATCCACCGCCCGCCGCCGGGCCACCGTGGTCAGCCACGCCCCCGGCCGGGCCGGGACGCCGCGATCACCCCAGGTCGACAGGGCCTGGGCGTAGGCGTCCTGCACACATTCCTCGGCCATGCCCAGGTCGCCGGTGACCCGCACCGTCGCGGCGAGCACGAAGGCCCACTCGCGCCGGTGCGCGTCGGCGACCGCCGCGCTGACGCTCGGGTCAGCCAGCATCGCCGTCAGTCGAAGACCTGCACCGGGCGGACCTCGACGCCGCCGAACGGCGCCGGCACCTGCTTGGCCACCGCCAGGGCCTCGTCCAGGTCCGCGGCCTCGACCAGGTAGTAACCGCCGAGCGCCTCCTTGGTCTCCACGAACGGCCCGTCGGTCACCGAGAAGCTGCCGGTGGGCTCCCGGCGCACGGTGGTGGCGGTACCGGTCGGCTGCAGCGCGTTCCCGCCGCGCAGGGCCGCGCCGTTGGCGTGGCCGAACGCGGTGTGCTCCTTCATGGCCTGCTCATAGCCCTCCGGTCCGGCGGTAGCCCAGGCCGCCTCGTCCTCGTAGATCAGGATCAGATACTGCGCCATCGTGTGTCCTCCCGGTCACGGCCCGCCCACCGGGCCTCCCACTGCAACCGACGGATGACCACGGGCCGGATCGACAGCGTCCTTCGAGCAATCAAACCGCGCTCCGTCGTCGCGCAAAGAGCGGGAAGGCATCACCGTGAATCGTGAACCCGTCCGCACCGAAGAACCGCCAGCCCGTGTAGGACAGGACCCGACCGAGCGGTACGCAACGGGCTCTACGCCGTTGGCATCGTCGGGGCGTGGTAGGCAGCATCATCTCGATGAGAGCCGACGCGGCCGGCTCGCCGAGGTCACCGCCGCGCCCCAGCGGTCGGAGACCGTGCGGGCTGGCCGGATGGCGGCCGCGGACACCATCGAGCACCTGTTCGTCGTACCGTCACCCTCCGTGCACCGCATCCAGGAAGTGCAGACCACGACGTACCACGTGCTGTGGGAACTGACGCAGCAGGCACTCGGCTGACCGGCGAGCAGGCCCGCGCCCGGGTCCGGGTGCGGGTCGAGGGCGTCGTCCAGGGCGTCGGGTACCGGCCGTTCGTGCACGCGCTGGCCGCCGAGCTGGGGGTGGCGGGCTTCGTGGGCAACGACGTCGACGGCGTCTTTGCCGAGGCGGAGGGAGCGTCTGGTGCCGTCGGGGAGTTCGTCACCGCGCTGCGCGAGCGGGCTCCGGCGCTGGCGGTCGTCGAGCGGGTGACCGCCGATGCGATGCCGCCCACCGGCGACGGCGGCTTCGTCATCGCGCCGAGCACCACGGGCGGCCGGCGCCGGACGCTGATCTCGGCGGACACCGCGACCTGCGTCGACTGCCTGCGCGAGCTGAACGACCCGGCCGACCGCCGCTTCCGCTACCCATTCATCAACTGCACCAACTGCGGGCCGCGGTTCACGATCGTCACCGACGTGCCCTACGACCGGGCCGCCACCACCATGGCGCCGTACCCGCTGTGTCCCGCCTGCGCCCGGGAGTACGCCGACCCGGGCGACCGTCGGTTCCACGCCCAGCCGGTCTGCTGTCCGGACTGCGGACCGGCGCTCGTGCTCACCGACGCGGCTGGCGCACCAGTTGTCGGCGACCCGGTAGCGGCCGCTGCCGCCGAGCTGCGGTCCGGCCGCATCCTCGCCATCAAGGGCCTCGGCGGCTACCACCTCGCCGTGGACGCCGTCGCCGAGCCCGCCGTCGCCACGCTGCGGGCCCGCAAGCATCGCGAGGAGCGGCCCCTGGCCGTCATGGCCGCCGACCTGGAGGCCGCGCGGACGATCGCGGGCGTCGGCGAGGTCGCGGCGTCGCTGCTGACTGGCCGGCGGCGGCCGATCGTGCTACTTCCCCGCCGCCCGGACGCGCCGCTCGCCCCGGCGGTGGCGCCGCGCAACCGCGAGATCGGCGTCATGCTGCCGTACACGCCGCTGCATCATCTGCTGGCCCGGGAGATCGGTCGGCCGTTCGTGTTGACCAGCGGCAACCGCTCGGACGAGCCGATTGCGTACGACGACGCCGACGCACAGCGGCGCCTGGTCGACATCGCCGACGGGTTTCTCCGCCACGACCGCGGCATCAGGACCCGCGCCGACGACTCGGTGGTCCGGGTCTTCCGCGGTCGGGCGCTGCCGATCCGCCGCTCCCGCGGCTACGCGCCGGAGCCGCTGAGCGTGCCGTGGGAGACGCCGCGGCCGGTGCTGGCCTGCGGGGCCGAGCTGAAGAACACGTTCTGCCTGCTGGCGCGCCGGCACGCCTTTGTCTCCCACCACATCGGCGACCTGGAGAACTACGAGACGTTCGCGTCCTACACCGACGGCATCGCGCACTTTCGCCGGCTGTTCGACATCGACCCGGTCGTGGTCGCCCACGACCTGCACCCGGAGTACCTGTCCACCAAGTACGCGCACGACCTCGATGGCATCGGCGGCATTGAGCTCGTCGGCGTGCAGCACCACCACGCGCACATCGCCTCCTGCCTGGCCGACAACGGCCACGCCGGTCCGGTCATCGGGGTGGCCCTCGACGGCCTCGGCCTGGGCAGCGACGGCACGCTGTGGGGCGGCGAGCTGCTGGTGGCCGACCTGGTCGGATTTACCCGAGCGGGACACCTGCAGCCGGTGCCGATGCCCAGCGGGGCGGGAGCCATCCGCGAGCCGTGGCGAATGGCCGCGGCGTACCTGCGCACGGCGTACGGCGATGACGTGCCGGCAGCGCTGGCCGTCGTCCGCCGCAACTCCTCGCGCTGGCGGGTGATGACGACGCTGTGCCGGAGCGCGCTGGTCACCTCCAGCGCTGGGCGGCTCTTCGATGCGGTGTCGGCCATCGTCGGGGTGCGCGATGCCGTCTCCTACGAAGGCCAGGCGGCGGTGGAGTTGGAGCAACTGCGCGACCCGAACGAGCGCGGTAGCTATTCGGCGCGGGTCGTCGACGGCGTCCTGCTCGGCAGCGACCTGGTGCGCGCGGTGGTCGACGACGTACTCGCCGGGGTTGCTCCGGAACGGATCAGCGCCCGATTCCACCACGGTCTGGCGCAGGCGTTGGTGGCCCAGGTCGAGGGCGTCCGGGAGGGCTGCGGGCTGGACACCGTCGCCCTGTCCGGCGGGGTGTTCCAGAACGTCACCCTGCTGGCCCGGATGACCGACGGCCTGACGGCAGCCGGTTTCCGGGTGCTGGTGCACTCCCGGGTGCCGCCCAACGACGGCGGCATCAGCCTCGGCCAGGCTGTCGTGGCCGCCGCTCGGGACCGGTCGGCGCGTTGACGGCTGCGTATCAGCTGTCCAGCCGGCTCGCGGCGGCCAGCCCGGCTGACATCACCAACTCCGCCGGCACCACATGGACCTACTGGGACCTACTGGGACCTGACGTCGGCCGGACTGAACCTGGGAAATCGGGCGATGGACTACCCGGACCTTGCCGTGGGAACGAACTCGCTGTACGTCACCCGAGCACCGACTTCTCGTCGCTGTGCCCGGACAACAACGACTGGCTGAACTTCGTCGGCACGCAGTTCGGGGCCGCCGCGGTCATCGGCGCCGTCCGGGTCGGTGGCGAGCTGTGGTTGGCCTGGACAGCCGCCCGCGGCGGTGGATTCGCGCACCCGCACGTACAAGTTCTCCAGATCGACACGTCGACCTGGAAGAAGACCAAGCAGTGGCAGATCTGGAACGCCGACCACGCGTTCGCC
>JADGOU010000223.1 GCA_017882835.1 Frankiaceae bacterium
CGGCCCGACAGCCGGCCTGCGGCTCGACCCGAACGTGGTCCAGGCACCAGTACCACTGCGCTGTGTCCGCCACGCGTCCCCCCTCCACCGAGATCTACCAGATTGCCGTTCCGCCACCGTCTGCCAGGCTACGGCGGGCTACCTCGACGTACGACGGGCGATCACCTGTGGGTGCTCGGCGTCAACGCCGCTCTTTACGACCCGGCCACCGCGCTGGTCGTGGACGGCGAGATCGCCGTCGCCGCCGAGGAGGGAGCGGTTCAGCCGGCGCAAGCACGGCAAAGCGACCGGTGCCGTTCGCCACCCGGGAGCTGCCGTAGCAGCCCGCCTGGTGCCTGGCCAAAGCCGGCCTGTCCCCGGCCGACCTGGACGCGGTCGCCTACTCCGACGCCCCGGGCGCTGGCGCCGCCCCACACCGGCGACGTGGTGGCCCACGGCTGGGAGGGGCTGCGCACCACGCCAACCGGGCCGCCTCGGTGCAGTCGCCGGCTGGAGGGATGTGCCTGCTGGAGCTGGCCCTGGCTGACCCGGGCAGGCGCAGGGCCAGGCTCGACACGGGTGCCGGTTCACTCAGGTCCAGTTGTTGCCGCGCATGACGGGTCTCCTTTCGGGAGCAGGCTCGACACCGGTGCCGGTTCACTCAGGTCCAGTTGTTGCCGCGCATTACGGGTCTCCTTTCCGGGGCAGGGCTTGACGGCCTGGCACATGTAGCGGTGACGACACACGTCCGTGTGTCACACTGGGCGCTCACATCGTCGCAGTATGTAAGTTCCGTACGGGAGGGTGATCGGATGTCCAGCACCCTCAGTGGAGGGGCGGGGGTAACTTCTAGCGCCCGCTTACGTCTGCGCCACGGGCCCGGTTCACCACGCGGGTGGGCGGTGTGGGAGCTGCCCGCGGCGACGCGTTGTCTGTTCGTCGCGGTGACAGCGCTCGCGGCGTCGTGGGCAACCGGGGCGGCGTGGCTCACCCCGCTGCGCACTCACGACCTGATCGTGTTCGCTGTGCTGCTCGGCGCCTGCGCCTCCTCGGTGGAGGCATCGCGACGGGTTCCAGAGCCGGCCGGAGTGAACGCCAACGACATGCTGGGTGCCTGGTGGGTGCCGGTTGCGGTGCTGTTGCCACCCATGTATGCCCTGCTGGCCCCAATCCCCCTGTTGATGCTCAGACAGTGGCGGGTACGGCGAATCTCCTCATACAAGCGCGTGTATTCGGCGGCGGCGATCGGGCTGTCCCACGCTGGCGGCTCGGTGCTGTTCCACGCCCTGCCCGGGCGGTGGACCGACTGGGGCCTACTTGTCCAGCACCCGGCGCCGCTGACGTTGGCGCTGGTGGCGGTCGCCGTACTGGCCAAGGTCCTCAACGCCGGGCTGGTCGGGCTGGCCGTCAAGACCGCCGACCCGGAGGCGCGTTGGGCCGACGTCTTCGTGGTGGACCACGGACAGCTTGAGATCACCGAGGTGTGCGCCGGCGTGCTCGTCGCCCTGATCACCGGGCTGAGCCCCGTGCTGGTGCTGATCGCGCTGCCACCGGTGCTGCTGTTGCAGCGCGGCATGCTCTACGCCCAGCTGCGCGCAGCCGCCCGCACCGATGCCAAGACCGAACTGCTCAACGCGGTCACCTGGGAGCGGGAGGCGGCCACGGCGCTGGCCGAAGTGCGCCGGCGCGGCCAACCGGCTGCGGTACTGCTGGTGGACATCGATCACTTCAAGCAGGTCAACGACACCCACGGGCACTTGGTCGGCGACGATGTCCTGCGCGGGGTCGCCGACGTTCTACGCGCCCAGGTACGCGACGACAAGGACTTGATCTGCCGCTTCGGCGGCGAAGAGTTTGCGGTGTTCCTGCCCGGGGTGGACGCCGATGAGGCACCGCGCGCCGCCGAGCGGCTGCGCCGGGGCGTCGGCGCGCTGGTCACCCCTGTGGACGGTGTCTTGGTCCAGGTGACAGTCTCCGTCGGAGTTGTCGTCGCCGACCCGGCCAATGCCGCTGTGAGCGTGCCCGAGATGCTGGCCGGTGCCGACCTCGGCCTGTACCAGGCCAAGGCGCAGGGTCGGGACCAGGTCCGGCTGCTCGCCCGACCGGACCGACGCGCCAGCCACACCTAAAACGATGCTGACGGCCGTTCGGCCCGGAGGTCAGCTGGGGCCACAGCCCGCGGCCCGCCGCTTCCGCCCTTCCCCAAGCGAAACCCAGCCCTCACAGACGGCGCCCCGGCAGCGCTCCAACGGCATCGGCTGGTGCTCCGGGCTCGCCACCATCGGCTGAGCTGGTCCGGAGGGCAATCCGCCGCGCAAGGTCGGCGGCACCGGAACCGGCAGCGACGGAAATCACAGGGTTCTTGCGCCTCAGGCTCAGGCGCGCCGCGCCACAATCAGGATGATCAGCAGATCAGGCCTCGGTCGTAGAAACCGAGCAGCAGTTCCTGCGTGCGCTCCGGTCGGTCGGTGAAGAACAGGTGCGAGGCGCCATCGAGCAGCTCCACCCGGGAGCCGGGAATCAGTCGACCGAGTACGGCGGCGTTGCCCGGGGGCACCAGCCGGTCCACCGAGCCGTGCAGCACCAGGGTCGGCACGGACACTCGCGGCAGCCGCGAGCCAGTGCCGCCGTGGGCGACGATGCCGCGCAGCTGCAGTTCGTACCCGACCGGATCGGTCGGGTTGGCCAGTCGAACGGCGACGTCCTCATCAATGCGCTCCCGCGGCGTATCTGGAGCGTAGATGAACGGGATGGACGCCTCGATCGCCTCGGCCAGCGTCATCCGAGAGCGCTGGCCGAGCATGGCCAAGGCATCCACCGAGGGCTGCACCGAGTCCGGCGGTCCGGGATGGGTGCAGCCGAGCACCAGCGAACGAGTCCGCTCGGGGCAGGCCAGCGCGAACTCCTGCGCCACCACGCCGCCCATCGAGACACCGAGCACATGGGCCGAGAACTCCCCCGCGGCGTCCAGGACGGCGGCCGCGTCGGCCGCCAGCGCCTCCATCGTGTGCGGCCCGGGTGGGCAGATCCCGGTCCGGCCGGCTCCCCGGTTGTCGAACCGGATCGTGCGGAAGCGCGGCGTCAGCGCCGGCAGCAACCGCCACCACATATCGGCGGGATAGCCCAGCCCCTGGATCATCAGCAACGGCGGCCCGTGCCCGTCGGCTTCCCACCAGACTGCGGCCCCGTCCCGGATGACGGTCGGCACGGCTGCTCCCTCCAGGTCGGTCGTGCGCTGCGGTTCCCGCCACCTTTCCCAGCTGACGGCGTTCCAGTACTCGGCCGGCATGGAGCCGCGACGGATCGGGCAGGAGGCGGGTGCTGACCGGCGTACCGGTGAGCTTGCACCAGCGACAATGCCAGCGGACACAAAGGGCGGTGGTCGGTGTGGCGTCGCGGCCGTTGTGGCGGCAGGCCTTCGACCTGGTCGAGCGGGCCGCCGGGTCCCGATTGGAAACCTACGTGCAGACGGAGGGCTTCGCCGAGCTGTTGGGCACCGCCGAGCATCTCCAGGCCAGGCTGCGTCGGCGCGGCGAGCAGCTGACCCGGCGCGCCTGGCACCTGATCAACCTGCCGACCGGCAGTGACATCCACAGCGTCCAGGCGCAGGTCGCCGGCCTGGAACGGCGGCTGCGCGACATCACCTCCCAACTCGAGGCGCTCGCAGAAGGAGACAGCAATGCCGCCGATGCGCACTCTTCCGTCGGTGCCCCTGCCATCGCTCCCATCGGTGCCGCGAAGGGCAATTCCGCGGCCGGCAATTCCGCGGCCGTCGCTGGCGAGCCCGGCGGACATGCTCGGCCGGATCCGACGCGACGTCGAGCGCAACGCCCTGCGAGCCCGCAACTTGATCAAGTACGTCGGCGGCCTCGACCGTCCGCAGGTGGGCCAGTCGCCTAAGGACGTGGTCTGGTCGCGGGACAAGGCCGAACTCTGGCACTACCGCCGGGTCGGCAAGCCGGTCGGCTACACCCCGCCGGTGCTGATCGTGATGAGCCTGATCAGCCGGAGCTACGTGCTCGACCTGTCCCCGGACAACAGCTTCATCGGCCAGCTGCGCGAAGCCGGCCTCGACGTCTACCTGCTCGACTGGGGGGTGCCGGACGAGGCCGATGCCGCCAACAAGCTGGAGACCTACGTCGATGAGTACCTGCCGCGGGCGATCCAGGCGGTGGAGCGCGACTCCGGCTGCCCCGAGGTCAACATGCTGGGCTACTGCTACGGCGGCATCCTGGCGCTACTGCTGGCCGCCCGGCACCCCGAGCTGCCCATCCGGGCGATGATGACGATGGCCACCCCGATCGACTTCGACCAGATGGGGTTATTCGGCCACCTATTTGACCACGGGGTCAAGCCCGAGGACTTGATCGACGCCAGCGGCAACGTCTCCCCGGACACGATTCGCAACGGCTTCCGCGTGCTCAAGCCCACCAGCGATATCGCCTCCTACGCCACCCTGTGGGAGCACCTGTGGAACGACGAGTACATGGCTGGCTACCAGGCTATGGGGCAGTGGACTCGGGACCACGTCCCCTTCCCCGGCGCGACCCTTCTGCAGACCGCCGAGATGGTGCGGACGAACGCGCTCAAGGAAGGCACCCTGCGACTCGGCGGTCGGCCGGTGTCGCTGGCCAGCATCACCTGCCCCCTGCTCAACGTGGTGGCGGAGAAGGACCACATCGTCCCGATCGCGGCTGCTGAACCGGTGCCCTCGCTGGTGGGCTCGGAGCAGGCCGAGGAGCTGCGACTGCCAGCCGGCCATATCGGGCTGGTAGTCGGGCGGTCGGCCGCCAAGGTGACCATCCCCTACATGATCGACTGGTGGCAACGGCACAGTGACCCGCTCGAGGCCTCGGGCGAGACCGTGCCCGCGGCCGCGAGGACCGACGATGAGTGAGCTGCGGGTGTCCTTGCCCACACCGTCAACGACACCTGGTCGGGCATGGCCACCGCCGGGATCGACGAGGAAGTCGGCTGACTGCCGGCTCGTAAGCCTCTGGTAGTCGGGCAGATACGCAAAGCCGGGTGAGGCTGGCGACCTACCGGGTGACCCGCCCGAGCACCTTCCGGACGCGGGCTGACGATCGGCTCCCGGTAAGTTCCCCAGGTGGGGCGACGACCCGGCGAGGAGCGGCTGATGCACCGA